>WALG01000171.1 GCA_015522955.1 DHVE2 group archaeon | reverse complement strand
GAATACAAATAAAATTTTATATTTATGTATGACGTAGTATGACAAAAAACAACGAATAGCATACATCTGGCAGAAAAGGTATGTACAGAAAAAGAAAAGGAGATGCGATTTTATTTCAAAAGGTCTGCCAGGAGAAGTTTATCCATTAGTTTTGCCTTGATCTTGATCTTCTTGGTTATATATGCGGTGAATGCATCCTCTTCCTTGTTTAAAATCTTACGAAATAGTGTGGTTGTTGTTTCCACTGCTATATCCCCCTCTACTTCACCTTCTTGCACGTCACCAAGTGTGGCATTCTCAAGTTTCATATGGTATGTACCATCATCTGTAAATCTTATAATGATTATCCTGCTCAGGTCCTTTATTTTCTCCTTGCGTGGGTCATCCTTATTGTTGAATTTTTCCACGATTCCCTGTAGAACTTTTTTCATTTCCTCCATGCCATCACCTCAGTACTCTATTCCTTCCCGGGCCATGACTCCCTTTGTAAAATAATGTTTCACTTCTCGCATCTCAGTTACCAGATCTGCTCTCTCTATAATTTCGCTTGGAGCGTATCTTCCAGTGAGTATAAGTTCAGTATTCTCTGAAAGTGCATCCATAAGAGATAATACCTCTTCTAAGGAAATGAGGTGAAAATCTAGAGCAACATTCACTTCATCAAGAATCAGTAGATCGTAATTCTCTTTCATTTTTTTCCTTGCAAATGCAAGGGCATTCTTTGCCCGCTCTATATCCTCTCGAGATGGATTGTTTTTATTCACAAATCTCGGAGTTCCGAAAGGATAAACCTCTATCCCAAGTTTTCTTGCAGATACCTGCTCTCCATAGCCTTTATCCGGTTTCATAAACTGTATTATACATACCCTCTTTCCACGACCAGCGGCACGCATGGCAAGACCAAAGGCGGCGGTTGTTTTGCCTTTTCCGTTACCGGTATAAACGTGCACATAGCCCATGCTTTTCCCATGCTTTTAACAGATAAATACTTTGGGAGAAATGCAGAGACTAAAATAAAAGGGAAAAATCATAAAAATTATTGAGAACTCACCTGACGGTGTATATATTCTATAATTCCCCCAGCCTTTATTATGTCCATCACATAGCCTTCAAATGGAGGAAAGTGTATTTCAAAGTTCTTTGTCCTGTTCACTATAATTCCATTTTCTATATCTACATCCACCTCATCGTTAGCATCGAATTTTTCGATGTCATCATGTTTGAGAGTTATTGCAGGCAAGCCTAGATTTATGCAGTTTCGATAGTATATTCTTGCAAAACTCTCGGCAATTATTGCTTTTATTCCCGCTACTTTGAGGCACTTAACCGCTTGCTCTCTTGAAGAGCCATAGCCCCAGTTCTTACCCGCAACGATGATATCTCCAACCTTGACATTCTTGGCAAAACTTGGATCCAAATCTTCAAGGGCATGTGAGGCCATCTCCTCATCGCTCATAATCTTGTATGTATACTTCCCGGGAAATATGACATCTGTGTTCACATCATCCCCATATCTCCAAACACGTCCCATTTAAAGCACCTCCCTTGGATCTGAAATATATCCTTTGAGTGCCGTGACTGCCGCCGTAGCAGGTGAGCCCAGATAAATCTCGGAATTTGGATTACCCATTCTTCCCTTGAAATTGCGATTTGCAGTACTCAGGCATTTGTCACCGTCCGCAAGCACACCAGCATGTGCGCCTAAGCACGGGCCGCATCCTGGGTTCATTATCACCGCTCCAGCATCGGCTAAGATGTGCAGAATTCCCCTCTTATCGGCCTCTTTCCATATTTCCCATGATGCTGGAAAAACAAGCATGCGAACATTTGGGTTTATCTTCTTTCCTTTCAGAATCTTGGCCGCGATCTCTAGATCTTCAACACGACCATTTGTGCATGTTCCAAGAAATACCTGATTTATCTCAATACCCTCTGCCTTCTCTATGTCGTACACGTTATCAACAGTGTGGGGAAATGCAATCTTAGGTACAAGGTCTGAGGCATCATACTCATATCTTTTTTCATATTCTGCATCCTCGTCTGGATGCATGATTTCGTAGAATTTTCTTGCTCTATCCTTTAGGTAGGCCTCAGTTTTGTTATCGGCCTCGATTATTCCGTTCTTTGCCCCCATCTCTGCACTCATATTTGTTAGAACCATGCGAGATGCTATAGTCATATTCTTTATTGTCTCTCCCTTGAACTCCACAGCCTTGTAAACTGCACCACTGGCTCTTATATTGCCTATTATGTGTAATGCGAGGTCCTTGGCAAAAACACCCTTTGGCATTCTGCCATTAACTATGATTTCATAACTCTCAGGCACGCGAAGCCAAATCTTTCCTGTAGCCCATATGGCTGCCACTTCGCTCCTCCCAATTCCTGCAGCAAAGGCACCAAACGCCCCAGGTGTGGTTGTATGAGAATCGGCACCAACTATAACTGCACCAGGCAAATCATAGCCTTTCTCAGCCATGACCTGATGACATATCCCTGTATTGATATCCCAAAAATTCTCTATACCTTGCTCCTTCACAAATTCTCTTATGCTCTTGTGATTATTTGCGTACTCTGCTGTTGGAGCAGGAACCGTGTGATCCAAGATGATGACTATCTTTTTAGGGTTCCATACCTTCTTGACACCTGTTTTTTTGAACTTTAATAGAATTGCGGCGGAGTTGTCATGGCTCATTACCCATGTGGGCTCTACAGTCACAATTTCTCCAGGTTGTACCTCTTTTTTACTTGCCTTTCTTGCAAGGATTTTCTCAGTTAAGGTCATTCCCATTCAATCACCATGTGGAGATGGGAATATGGTATATTATGATTTTTCATCAATGACTCACGATGCGAAAACCCTTATCATCCACAAGTAGGGGAAAATAATCTGTGGAGTGCTTGACCCATCTCATCTTGATTATGGATATATATCTTCCCAATGTGCGACCTATTCTCTCCATATTAAGATGAATAATTCCATCCACAATGTAGGATTCCACATCATCTATTACGCCAAACCTGTTGGAGTTCATGGGTATCTCGGAAATTAGCAGCACGGTGGAATTCATATCTCTAAGTCTTTCAAATAATGAGAACATTTTTGTATCTGGCTTCTCTATTGTAAGTAGAAAATACAGAGCATTGAGAGAGTCAATAACTACAATATCTATGCCACCCATTTCTTTCTCTAGAGATTTGATTTTCTCGCTAAAATCCTCTATGGTTGTCGGAAAGTTTGAAATTATTTCCTTTCTCTCCTTAATAACAAATTTGCTATTCTCTGGAAGTTGCGATGGATCTATATTCATGCTTTTCATCTGTCTTAATAAACTGTCTTTGCTTTCTTGGAGGGTTAGATATAAGAGATTCCCATTTTGAGTTACAATATTTCGGTACCCTATATAGGAAGCTAATGTTGATTTCATACTTCCGGCTGAACCGGAAATAAGGAGAAACGAGCCCGAAGGTATCCCCTTGCCGAGTTTTGAATCCAAACCCTCCACAAAGGTGTGAATATATCGCATGCCATCCACCTTCTAGGGTAAATAGAAGTCTTGATTTAAATTTTTTTCTTAAAATTGCTGAAGATATATATGAGGT
>WALG01000170.1 GCA_015522955.1 DHVE2 group archaeon | reverse complement strand
CTCTTAAGCAATCTATAAATAGGAGCATTCGATTGGTTTTCACTGCAGTTGCCTTGATGGTGATGAATATGAGGATTAATGAAGAAATAATAAAATTAATTTCGCTGGAGGGAAAAGTGGCTGTAGTTACAGGTGCTGCCTCGGGAATAGGTTTTGGCATTGCAAAAAGACTGGCCCAGGGTGGTGCAGATATTGCGCTTCTAGATATCAACGAAGAGGCAGGATTGCAAAGCAAGAAGGAAATACAGAAGTTAGGTGCAAAAGTAGAATTTTACAGATGCAATGTGACCTCCAGCGAAGATTGTAAAGTTGTGGCAGAGAAAATATTCAAAGACTTTGGAAGAATAGATTACCTTGTTAACTGTGCAGGGGTGATTGTACGCAAAAACGTTGTGGAACTTACCGAAAAGGAGTGGGATCTGGTACTAAATGTAACATTAAAAGGCGTATATGTAGTTTCTCACCACATAATCCCATACATGCTCAAGAGTGGTGGCGGTAGCATTGTGAATATAGGCTCAGGATGGGGTTTAAAAGGTGGCCCAAATGCCGCTGCCTACTGTGCAGCAAAGGGAGGCGTAATAAATCTCACACGGGCCATGGCCATAGACCATGGCAAGGACAATATAAGGGTAAACTGTGTGAGTCCTGGAGACATAGATACGCCTATGCTCAGAAGTGAAGCAGCACAACTTGGGATACCTTGGGAAGAATTCGAGAGGGAGGCTGCCGACCGGCCGATACGCAGGATAGGAAAACCTGAGGATGTAGCCAATGCAGTGCTATTCCTTCTATCGGATATGTCATCGTGGATTACCGGTGCCACACTGGTTGTGGACGGAGGAGGAATAGCATGACCTTAAATGAAGATACTGGAATTTATAGAGATTTGAGAGGAAAAAGGGTTGTAATTACCGGAGGAGCCAGTGGAATAGGCTTAGCCACAGCAAAAAGATTTCTCCAGGAGGGTTCGAAAGTCATAATCATAGACTGGAATGAAGAGGCCTTAACTAAGGTACTTTCTGAAAATCCCCGACTTGAAGGAATAAGGGCAGATGTTGGAAATCCTGATGATGTACACCGCGCATTTCAGGAAATTGATAAAATTATGGGCGGGTTAGATATTCTAATTTCCAATGCAGGCATCAGCAAACGCAATTCCTTTCTGAATATAGAATACGAGGAGTGGCGTGAAGTTATAAGAGTGAACCTCGATGGTATGTTCCTATGTTCCCAAGAAGCGATTAAAAGAATGCTTCCTCAGCGATCAGGAGTGATTCTCTTCACTGCCTCCACAAACGGACTTGAAGGGCATCCATTTTACGCTTCTTACAATGCATCAAAAGCAGGAGTCATTCTTCTTGCAAAGACCCTTGCGCTGGAATTTGCCCCATGGTTAAGGGTGAACGCAGTATGCCCGGGTTATGTTCTAACCCCTATGCAAAAAGCGGAGTACACACCAGAAATGCTGGAAAAGGTTAATTCTATGATACCTATGAACCGGCATGCCACACCTGAGGAAATTGCCGCACTCTTTGCATTTCTGGCTTCGGAGGAGTCCTCTTTTATCACAGGAACTACCATAATAATTGATGGTGGTGAAACTGCGGGATTATATGTAAAAAAATGAAAAATGAGGTGATATTATGGTGGAAAATATAGTAAAAAATAGAGCACATCCCTATATCCCCAATTCTCATCCCCGTGTGCAGAAGGAGATGTTGCAGGAAATAGGAGTTTCAAGCATAGATGAACTTTTTGAGCGCATAATACCCAGAAAACTGCAATATAAAGGAAAGATGAATCTTCCAGAACCGCTGGACTCGGAGTATCTTCTTAAAAGACATATAAGCAAGGTGCTTTCAAAAAATGTAAGTTGCGAGGAATACCTATGCTTTCTCGGAGGAGGAACCTGGCCCCACTACGTGCCTGCAATCTGCGATGAAATAGCCTCCAGAGGTGAGTTTCTGACAGCGTATGCTGGAGAGCCCTACGAGGACCATGGAAGATGGCAATCTCTATTTGAATATGAGAGCCTTATGGCCGAACTTCTGGATATGGACGTGGTAAGCGTACCCATTTACAGTTGGGGCCATGCTGCAGGAACATCATTACGGATGGCAAGCCGCATTACGGGGAGAAAAGAGGTACTTATTGTGGATACAATCTCTCCAGAGAGAAGGAAAATTATTGAAAATTATGTAGAGCCACATCTCAAAATAAGATGGATTAAGCATAACTCCATCAGTGGCCTTATGGACCTTGATGAGTTAAAAAAATCAATTTCCAGCGATGTGGCAGCGGTATATTTTGAAAACCCATCTTATCTTGGATTCATAGAGACACAGGGTGAAGAAATTGCAGAGATTGCCCATGAAAAGGGCTCACTTGTGGTTGTAGGTGTGGACCCTATTTCCCTCGGAATTATAGAGCCCCCAAGTCACTATGGTGCTGATATAGTGTGTGGCGAGTTGCAGCCCCTGGGCAATCATATGAATTTTGGTGGCGGACTCGCAGGTTTTGTTGCCACAAGAGATGAACCTGAATTTGTAAGAGAGATTCCATATCGCATATTTGGCATAGCAAACACGGTTACGGAGGGAGAGTATGGATTTGGAGATGTCGCCTTTGGAAGAACATCCTTCATGGTGAGGGAAACCCCCGGAGAATCCAAAGAATTTGTAGGTACCGCCACGGCACTGTGGGGCATAGTGGCAGGGGTGTATCTTGCCCTCATGGGCCCCCATGGAATGAGAGAAGTTGGAGAGGGCATTCTCAAGAGAGTAAAATACGCAATGAAAGTTCTATCTGAAATAGATGGTATTGTAGTTCCCAGATTTAAAGCGCCCCATTTCAAGGAGTTTGTGGTGGACTTCAATTCCACGGGCAGGAAAGTTAAGGAAATAAACAGAAAACTCCTTGATTATGGAATTCTGGGAGGCATAGACCTTTCCCTGCGTTTCTCAGAACTTGGAGAGTCTGCATTATACTGCATAACAGAGATTCACACAAAGGAGGATATCGACCGTTTGCGTGACGCTTTGGAGAATATCGTAAGGAGGTGAAAAAATGGGAGTTGTTAAGTTAAGAAAAAACTTTCATCAGGCGAAATGGGATGAGCCGATAATATTTGAATTGAGCACCCCCGGTGAGAGAGGCATACTGGTACCTCGCGTGGAAAGAGAGATAGAGAAACTCGCGGGTAATGCTCTATTGGATCTTCCACCACATATGAAGAGAAAAGCACCTCCGAGTTTACCTGAGGTTGCTCAGGTAAGGGTTCTGAGGCACTATATGCGTTTATCCCAGCAAACGCTGGGAGTGGACGTGAATATAGATATCGGGCAAGGCACCTGCACCATGAAATATAACCCGAAAATCAACGATATATTGGCAAAATCTCCCAAGGTAACCGAGTTGCATCCCCTTCAGCCAGAAGAAACGGTACAGGGTGCTTTAGAAATAATATACAACCTAGACCTCATGCTCCGGGAACTCTCGGGCTTTTCCAGATTCGTTTTTCAGCCAGGTGGTGGTTCCCATGCACTTTACACCATGGCATCCATAATTTACAAATATCATCAGGTAAATGGAAATCAAGAAAAGGATGAGATAATCACCACGCTCCTCTCCCATCCCTCCGATGCCGCCACCGCCAAACTCAAGGGTTTCAAGGTTATAGATATTCCTCCCGACCCCGAAACAGGATTGCCAGATTTTGAGGCTTTTAAAGAAACGGTATCTGAGAGAACTGCCGGGATGATAATATGCAATCCCGAAGATACAGAAATTTTCAATCCCCACGTGAGGGAGATGACAGAGATTGTTCATGAGGTTGGAGGACTCTGTGCCTACGACCAGGCCAATGCCAATGGTCTGCTTGGTATAGTGAGGAGCATAGATTTAGGTTTTGATATGGGATTTTACAATCTTCACAAGACGTTTTCCTCACCACATGGATGCGGTGGTCCCGGACTGGGTGCTGTGGGCGTCGTGAAATCCTTGGAATCTTTCCTTCCGGTACCGGTTGTGGACCATGATGCAGAAAAAGATTTCTATTATCTCAATTATAATCTGAGGAATAGCATAGGTAAAGTAAGAGAATTTTACGGTGTTTTCCCTGTGGTTCTGAGGGCCTATGCCTGGATACGCAGTTTGGGAGAAGGAGGACTCAAAGAGGTATCTCGGGTTGCTGTGCTCAACAACAACTACATGGTTAAAAGGATCCTCAAAGAGGTACGAGGCACTGAAATTTCTTTTCCAAAAACACCATGGAGGGTGAGTCAGACCAGATATTCCTTCCAAAAACTGAGAGAAGAAACCGGCATCACAGTGGAAGATGTGGTTCGTCGCATAACCGATTTTGGTTTCCATCTATGGACGAGCCATCATCCATGGATTGTCCCCGAGCCCTTTACCATTGAGCCCACCGAGTCATACTCCAAGGATGACCTAGATGAATATATCGAGGCTCTTAGAACCATCTCCAGAGAAGCCTATGAGAATCCGGAGGTAATTAAAAACGCACCCCACAGAAGTGTTATTCATAAAATTGAAGATATGAGTTTCTTTGAAGACCCTGAAAAATGGGCACCAACCTGGAGAGTATATCTTAGAAAGCATAAATCAAAGGGGAGGTATGAGAAATAAGAAGAGTTGGCCTAATCATTAATCCCATAGCCGGTATGGGCGGAAGAGTGGGTCTAAAGGGTACAGATGGCTGGGATACTGTGAAGAGGGCCGTGGCACTGGGTGCTAAGCCCTGGGCTCAGGAAAGAGCAAAGAGAATGCTCCAGAAACTGCTGCCCCTTCGGAACAACATTGAGATTCTCACATATGCTGGAGAGATGGGAGAGATCGCAGCCAAAGATTACGGTTTTAGAACAAGAGTGGTAGGCACCCCTGCCTCTGCCAAAACTTCACCCCAAGATACAAAAACTGCCGCCATAAGAATGCTTCGTAATGGTTGCTCCCTCATAATATTTGTTGGAGGAGATGGAACTGCACGGGATATTTACGATGCTGTGGCCCTAGAGATTCCGAGCATAGGAATTCCAGCAGGTGTAAAAATGTATTCTGCCGTTTTCGCATCCAGTCCTGAGAAAGGTGGAGAACTGGCACTTCAGTATTTAGAAGGCAAAATAATAGACACCATGGAAAGGGAGGTCATGGACATAGATGAAGAAAAGTTCAGAAGGGGCGTGTTTGCAGTCAAACTATACGGCTATCTAAGGGTTCCATATCAGAGAAGATACGTTGTGGGTGGGAAATCTCTTACCTCTATCCATGAGCGCATTAATCAAGAGGGTATTGCAACCGACATACTCGAGAATATGCGTGATAATATTCACTACATTATAGGTCCAGGCACAACCACAAAAATGATTCTCAAAAAAATGGGATGCAGATATTCACTATTAGGCGTGGATATAGTCCATAAGGGTGATGTTGTAGGCATGGACCTGAACGAGAAGAAAATTCTTGAAATAATCCGGGGCAAAAAGGCAAAGATAATAGTTAGCCCAATTGGTGGCCAAGGGTATCTCTTGGGGCGGGGAAATCAGCAGATTAGTCCTAACGTTATACGTGAGGTAGACGGAAAAAATGGTATAATAATCGTAGCCACTCAGCAAAAAATCATAAATCTGAGAGGCAAGCCCTTTCTGGTGGATACGGATGACAGAGATTTAGACATAAAACTATCCGGTTGGTATCGGGTTATCACAGGGTACAGGGAGAGGTGGATGTATCGTGTTGAGCCAGGATAAAGATTATAATCCACAAATTAATACATCTTCAATGGACCTGCGTTCAAAATATGAAGAAATCAGGGAGGCCATAGAAAAGAGAATACGGGAGTTTCGCACCCTGTGGGAGAATGCATCGGAGAGAAGAATTTTCGGAGAACTTGCCTTTTGCCTTCTTACCCCTCAATCAAAGGCCCGTGTATGCTGGAGTGCTATTGAAGAAATGATGGAAAGCAAAGTACTTTATGAGGGGGATTACAATGATATTTTGAGATATCTTAACGGTGTAAGATTCAAGTATACCAAGGCAAAAAACATCATACTGGCAAGAGATTTTTTTACCCGAGAGGGAAAATTGAGGCTCAGAGAAAAACTTAACTCAATTAGCAACCCCTTTGAGATACGGGAGTATCTGGTAAAACATATCCGGGGAATGGGGTACAAGGAAGCAAGCCATTTCCTGAGAAATATTGGTCTCGGAGAGAATATGGCCATTCTGGACCGCCATATTCTCAGAAATCTCCATGTACTAGGAGTCATAGACTCCATTCCCACGAGTTTAAGTCGAAAAAGATATCTTGAGATAGAAGGGATAATGAGAAACTATTGCAGGGGAATAGGCATACCCATCTCTCATATGGATCTTCTTTTATGGTATCTTGCCACAGGGTACGTCTTCAAATGAGAAATTATAAATTCCTGAATTGCGTTTACACTCTATGGACTTTCTGTCTCTCAGCGTGATAGTCACTGTTGCATTTTTTCCACCACTTCTATACATGGCATGGATTCGTAACACTGAACGCTATGAGAGAGAGCCATGGCGCGCGGTATTTCGCTCCTTCATTGGAGGAGCCACCGTGGGAATAGGTATGGCTGCAATTCTTGAAGTTATCCTTGTGCATTTTTATTCTTCATCCCTAGATTTTCTAAGAGGATATGAGTTAATAGCCAAGAATGAGGCAAGTATAAATGCCATCATCATTGCGGGGCTTATTGCACCCTTTATAGAGGAGGCAACAAAAATTTACGGAATAACTGTGTCCCGTAGAGAAATTGACGAGATTGAAGATGGTATAGTTTATGGAGCATCCTCGGGGTTCGGATTTGCATCTATGGAAAACCTGCTCTACGAGATTTCTGCTCTCATATCTGGAGGCTTTACTGCATGGCTAACTGTTTCAATAATACGCTCTGTATCCTCTGCTTTGCTTCACGGAAGTGCCACTGCCATGAGTGGTCTTGGTTACTCATTACATAAATTTCACCGTGGCTCCTTGCTCGGGGGATATCTCACCGCGGTGGGAATGCATTCCTCATTCAATGTCATTGCATCTATACCAATAATTCTGAGTGGTATAAATCCTCTAGTTTACCTATTTCCCTTAGGTATTGGAATTTTCTATGGAATCACTGCTTTTTCGTATATACGAAGAAAAATTAGGTACTACGATAGACCTCATCGGCCACGAGCACACAGGAGATGAGGTCATCCAAAGTGTGAAGTAGTGTGGCTGCTCTATTGGCAGAACTTTCGCATATTATGCTCTTCCCTTCTCGATGACATTTAACAAACTCGTAATTATCCGCCGCTATGCTTCTCAATATATCTTCTGCCTTTTCCTCACTTTCCCATTCCATCACAAGTTTTGCTCTAATCCCAGGTATATTTCCCTTCCCATTCTTCGCGAGTATGCCCATTCTTCACCCTCCATCTCAAACTCTTTTAGCGAGATATCAAGAAGATTCGCGTAAAAAAGTGCATATGCCTCACGTGTGCGTATTCTCTGAGGTACATTGTCCACAATAGGGGAGTGATGAGCCACTATGGCATGAAGCAGTTGCTCCTTCAGCATAGCAGGAAAATCCACGATTCCTCTTATTTTTGCTTCAACCATATTGTAACCAATAACTGTATGGCCCAGTAATTTCCCGGTATCACGGGTTTTTATACTTGTATCTACCTCATAGGATTCTATTTTTCCAATATCGTGGAGCAATGCGGCCGTTAACAGAAGGTCACGATTTAAGTTGTAAATCTTAGATAATTCTTGACATATTAATGCCACATTTCTAGTATGTTCTGCCAGTCCCCCAAGATATGCGTAAACATCATGGGCTGATCCAGGAGAGGTTTTGAAATCCTCCACAAATTCAGCGTCAGAGAAGAACATATCAAGCAGTTTCTCAAAATATGGATTTTCCACACTTTCCACCAGATGCATTATATCTTTCATTACATCCTCAATATTCTCTGCAATGGGTACAAATCTCTCCGGCTCATAATTCGCCATAATTTCAAGGTCATCATAATCGGCATCCACCGAGATGTAGGGCATGGCATCCCGCTGATATGTTCCTCTAACCCTAAGAACAGAGCCTTCTTTTATCTCATTATATAATTCCTCGGTAACACTATCATCTCTTCCCCAGTATTTAATCATCAGATTTCCTGTACGGTCTCCAGCCTCGATAATGAAATATTTTCCGAATCTGCTGCGATATTCTCTAAGACCAAGTTTTTTTCTTACGGCAAGAGGCAAATCTACAGATTCTCCTTCCCTCAGATCCTTCACGAATTTATCCATGATACTTTTAATATGTCACAAGAGGAGATATACTTTTCGTTACACCTCTATGAGTTCCTTTTTCTTAGCAAAGGTGAGAACCTCCGCACTATTCTTCCTAACAACGACATCATCCTCTATTCTAACTCCGCCCAAATCTGGCACATAGATTCCTGGTTCTACGGTGATAACCATTCCCTCTCGGAGGGTAACATCCATATTCCTTGAGAGCCCAACATGATCATGTACCGCAAGTCCTAATCCGTGTCCAGTGCTGTGAGTCATGAGCCCTTTGTACTTTGTAGAATCTATAAAGTCATGTACCTTCGAATCAATCTCAGCGCCACTTGCACCGTCTCTGACCATCCCAATTCCCATTTCCTGCACCCGCAAAACGGTGTCATATATTTCTCTCTGCTCCTCAGATGCTTTTCCAAACACGAATGTGCGTGTAGTATCTGAGTTGTACATTCTGTACTTGGCTCCGAAATCCATGAGAACAAAATCACCCTTCTTCAATTTTCTCGCACCCGGTACATAGTGGGGTTCCGCTGTATTCTCTCCAAATGCAACTATGGAGGTAAATGCAACATCAGAGGCCCCTCGTTTCAGCATCTCGTAAACAAGCCTAGCAGCAAGTTCATACTCCCGCATACCTTCCTTCATAAAATCTGGCATGATCTCTGCAACCTCGCTTGCTATTTTCGCAGCCTCACGTATTATATTAATTTCATTCTCATCTTTGATCATTCGAGCATTCATTATCGCCTGTCCCACGTCCACATAATTTCTATCACCCAAATTCTTCTTTATCTTCTCAAAATCTTCAAGAGTAAGTGAAGAATAATTCAACCCTATTTTCTTTGCTTCGCCCACCAGTTTTTTGAGTAATTCCTCTCTCTCCTTGGAAGTGCGGAAAATGTAAATATCGTTATCACCCTTTTTTGCGCTGGTTTCCTCAAGTAGCGAGGTTATAACTTTTGTTTCATCTGGATAAACTATGGCATAGGAGCCTTCAAAAATGCCTCCAGTTACCAGCCCGGTTACGTAAAAGAAGTTCAGGTCCACAGTGCTTCCTCCACGATTGTAGATAAGCAGGAGGTCCACATCCTCCTTCAATTCCGAAAATATCTTTTTCTCGTGCATGCAAATGGATATAATATCCCCATATTTACACTTTTTTGTGATTCGCTCTCGTGCATGATATTTTTCTCAAAAAGTTTTTAAATCACCGATTCCTATATTTACATGGTGAGGGCTATGAAGCACATCAAAGTGGAAGAGGTAATGTCAAAGAATCCAAGAACTGTACCCGGGGAACTTACCGTCAAAGAGGGGGCAGAATTACTCAAAAAAAATAGAGTTAGCACGCTTATCATAGAGGAGGAAGGCAGGCCTGTGGGAATAGTCACGGATAGAGATTTCGTTGTAAAAGTTGTTGCGGAGGGGCTTCCCCTTGACACAAAACTCAGGGAAATAATGAGTAGCCCGGTAATAATGATTCCCCATGATGAATCCCTGAGTGATGCTGCCAAAATAATGACCCGCAGGAAAATAAGGAAACTCCCTGTGGTAAAGGATGAAAAAATAATAGGAATACTTTCCGAGAACGATATAGCCAAAATATCACCAGATCTCATAGCCCTCGCCCAGGAATATGCCAATCTTCACAGAGAAAATAGCGAGAGAGAGAAAATAAAGGAGTATGTCGCCGGTAAATGTGAGGCTTGTGGACAGTATTCTTTGCGTCTCACCATGTATAAGGGCATGCTCGTATGTCCAGAATGCCTTGATGCGATGCAGTGATGCATGAAAAAAATTTATATTATGCCAACTCTATATAACCCATGATAAAAATGGATGAGGTACACCTTTCTAAGGAGGAATTTGTAAAAATTAAGAATATTTACCGTAGCATCATGTCCTACGCATCCATAGGTCTCTTTGCAAAAAGTGGAGAAGCAATAGGTGAGATTATAGGCTCAAAAATATCGAGAGATGCTTATTTCGAGGAGGCAAAGAAAATTCTCATTGAAAAGGGATGGGTGAAGGATATCACATTTGAGAAGGATAAGGTGATAACCAGGGGTTCCATAGAGGCACACCCCTCCGACAAACCTACCTGCGATATGCTGAGGGGAATAATAAGAAAACTCTATGAGATATATTACGAAGAACTGGTAAAAGTAACGGAGGAGGAGTGCGAGAGCATGGGTAAAGAGAACTGCGTGTTTAAAATACACAGGTTGGGGTGATTGAATGATAGGCTATGTTATTGTTAAAAAAGATGGCACCTTCGTGAAGGGAGATATTCCTAAGAATATAGACCTGGAGAAATTCTGCATCATGTGCGCTGCCAGTTATGGCGCAGGCTATACCGCCTATCGTGAGGTAGGTGAGGATGTGGAAGAGGTTACACTGAAAAGCGAGCATAG
The DNA here is from genome assembly GCA_015522955.1 of DHVE2 group archaeon. Lineage (GTDB taxonomy): Archaea > Thermoplasmatota > Thermoplasmata > Thermoplasmatales > Aciduliprofundaceae > S014-41. The sequence continues at coordinate 4,760 of WALG01000170.1, read as the reverse complement.
TAGCATAATAATAAGGACCCTCAGCAACGGAAATCTTCTTGTGGTGATTGGCACTCCTGAGGAAATGAACGAGACTTTTGAAAAGGTAGACAAACCATGAAAAACGTTCTTATCACGGGGGCATCCAGGGGCATAGGTCGTGCCACCGCAATTCTTTTGGGAACTCGGGGTTATAGAGTCGGAATAAATTATTTTACCTCCAAAGAGAGGGCTATGGAAGTAAAGAATATTATCTTGGCTCATGGTGGTGAGGCTGAAATCTACCGTGCAGATGTGTCCAGTTATTCTCAGGTTGAAGGCATGGTCAGAGATTTCAGCGAGGATTTTGGGAAGATATACGGTCTTGTTGCCAATGCGGGTATCTATATTCGCCGAAACATAAGGGAGATGAGCCTTGAAGATTGGAGAAAAACCATTGCAACAAATCTTGATGGAACATTTTATCTTGCGAGAGCATCTCTGCCCTATCTTACAGAGAAGGCATCCATGGTCTTTATCGCCTCGCAACTGGCATTTCGTGGCTCACCCAGCAGTGTGGCTTATTCAGCATCTAAAGCAGGTGCCCTTGGATTAATGCGTTCCCTTGCACTCCAACTTGCTCCCAACGTGAGAGTAAATGCTGTATCTCCAGGAACGATTGATACCGATATGATTTCCTCGTATAGTGCTGAGCAGAGAAAGAAGAGAGAAGACGCCATTCCCCTGCGGAGAATAGGCACACCGAAAGAGGTCGCAGAGACTGTGGCATTTCTTCTATCTGAGAAGGCTTCTTATATAACAGGTGCGTGTCTAGATGTGAATGGTGGATTCTATATTCATTAAAGATTGCACACGCATGCAAAAGTTAAAATAGAGTTTTGAAATATAGGTTTGTGAGACTTCGATTGAAGAGGGAGACTATTCTCCAGGGCAGTGTAATTCGCACGATGTTTCTATTAGGTTGGCCTATGATGATAGGGAGTTTGCTTCAGACACTCTACAACCTCACCGACATGTTCTGGCTAGGAAGGTTGCCTGCTGATGATGCAAGGAGAGCAGTGGCAGCCATAAATTTCACATGGCCCGTTGTGTTCTTCTTCATATCCTTCGCAGGTGGTCTGGGGAGAGGTGGCATACCCATAATTTCGCAGTATATTGGTGCCGGGGATAGAGATAAGGCAAATCATTACACAGGCCAGATTTTCGGTGTGGTGATAATTTTTGCCACCATTACGGCCTTATTAGGTTTCACATTCTCGGGGCCTATATTTGCACTCATAGGAGCCAAAGGTCTTTTATTAGAAACCGCTACCATTTACGGCTCCATAATATTTCTGGGTCTTCCATTCATGTTCATTGTGATGGGTGGTGGCGCGGTAATTTCAGCCGAGGGGGACACGGTGACGCCTCTTATCATCAGTGGATTTTCTGTAGGAATTAACATGGTTCTGGACCCTCTCCTTATATTTGGCCTTCTTGGACTTCCCAGACTGGGTGTATTTGGCGCCGCCACCGCAACTGTTATAGCAAGAATAATAGCCGCTACCTGGCTTCTATATCTCCTTCTTCATGGAAAGTTGCGACTTAAGCCAAAACTGAGAGATTTTAAACCAAAATGGAAAAGTATTAAATTCATTCTACGTGTAGGTCTGCCTTCAAGTGCCAGTAGCAGTGCAATGGCCCTGGGATTTATAATTATCCAGAGCATTTTGCTTCAACTCCCAAATCAGGAACTGACCACTGCAACGTACGGCGTTGCAAATAGAATCGTAAATATGATGTTTATTGTGGTAGATGGTCTTGCATCCTCTACCACAATAATGCTTGGTCAGGCACTGGGTGCAAACCTCATCGAACGTGCCAAGGAGATTGCACGCACAGGTATATTCTTTATGTACTATCTCCTCCTTGGCATGGCCGGTTTAATATACCTGTTCCGATATCCCATGGTAGCATTCTTCGTACCCCACAATCCAGATGTTATTGAAAGTGCTGGAGTGTTTCTTTCCATAGTTCTCATAGGCATACCTTATTTTGGAATATTCCGAATAATAACTTCTATACTCACAGGTTCTGGACATACAATGCAGAGCATGGTGGTAAGTATCACAAGATTATGGTTACTCAGAATTCCCATGGCCATATACCTTGCACTTCCGATAGGACTTGGAATGGGCATGGTTGGAGTATGGTTCGCCATGGCTATCTCCAATATGGTGTCTGCAGGTATTGGCGGTATATTCTATTTCAAGGGAGACTGGCAGCACAGGATAATCCATACGGAGGTCAGTCCAAAAACTTAATAGACTCTTTTTCCACAAGCACATTTCTTTTTACTCTTATCACTCCATCCTCTGTGTAAATGGATGGTACCACAGTCATTACCATTCCATCCTCCAGAATGCAATCAGAGGGGGCATATGGTTGATAGAATCCCCCAGCAGGAACCGCACTATAGTGGGGAAATTCTCCCACTTTTTTGACCAGGGCATGGAGGTAATCGCATTTTATCCCGCTTCTCACGCTACGGTAAAGAGTATCATACATGGTGTTTATTCTCTCAATAGCATCTATCCATTCCTTTCTCTCCTCTGTAAGTATCACACGGGAAAAGGAAAGATAGTATCCATCCTTCATCGGGCTTGCATCTATATAGATTATTTTTCCCTGTGAAATCTTCTCCTCTGTGCTCTTCGGTATTACCCATCTACTTCTCTTTCCAGAGATTACTATGGATGGATAGAAAAATTCTTCAACCCCACTCTTCAGCAGTTCACATTCAAGTATACTTTTCATTTCCATCTCACTCATTCCCAGTTCTATCTTTTGAAAAAATCGACCTAATGCATTTTGTATACTTTCTCCAAGGCTCTTCAGAATATTAATCTCTTCCGGGAATGGCTTGCGCAGGGTGTCACGAAGTATATCCATACCATTCTTCCACTGGAAATTGAGGTTGCCTACACGGGTATATGGACTCACATAATAAGTACCTTCGAATTTAGGTGTACCATAGATGATTTCGTAATTTTCCTCCATGCTCTCAATTTCCTCCTCCATACCTCGCTGAGAATATACTGCTACATGGCTACCATCAATTACAAGATGAGTGAAGGCCCTGCGACTTATTAACTTGTGAGTCTCAGGATCCCCCGGAAAAAATACAAATCTACCGTAGGAGGAGATTAATCGGGAGCGCATCTCACGAAAATTCATGGGCGGCACCTCTGCAGATGTTTATATCCTTTGCAGTTTCGGAATCCACATTATATATCTTTAATCTCTCTCCGAAATAGTCCTCCGCCTCTTTCCCCCTCCATTCACTCAAGAGTACTGTGTTGTTTACTCTTATTATTCCAAATATCAAAGTAAGGTCATAAATCATATTGGGAATGACTGCTGGCTCCACGCTTTCAGCATCAATTCTGTGGGGCAATTTATAGTACATGGAACTCAACTGCTGGGCTTGTGCATGAAAAATCATATCCTTATCCGCCGTGAGAATAACGATCTCTGCATTTATCTCATCGGAGAATTTCTTATATTCCATTATTATCTCTCTGTCACGCACCTCTTTATCTCTTGTTTCCGTCCTGCCTCCAGTGCGGTATGCATCTTTCTTGTTGAGAAGATAGTAAATCTCGTTCATGGCATTTTTCGCCTTTCTGCAGTCCTTGGTACTTCCATTAGCAAACTCACCAAGCACCGTATGATACGGCAAATTCTCAAGTTCGTGTAGCATCTTCCCTGAATATTTTGAATGGATTCTGGCATCAATCTCTTCTATCACTATCTCACTAATCACATACCTAAATGAATCTCTTATCCTCCGAGAAATGACGCGATAGTACGCAATGTTGGTATCCAGACCAAGAAACACAGGCTTCACATAGATTGTTCTGTCCTTAATCGATGAGTTTAGCAGATTGAAATTCTCCTCTATCTCTTGATGATTCTCAAATTTTAAAACTCCTGAGGAGAGAAATGCATCAAGAAGGTCATGATAATCAGGTAAATCTCTTCTTAAAAATTCACTTCTGCCAAATCTTCTTTTTAGATCATTGAGTTCCTTAGTCTCTATCATATTTTCTATTTTGAAATTATGGAGATTCAGAGTGAAAAGAGAAGTTTGATAGAGTGGATATTCCACAGTGACCTCCCTGATACCTCGGAGATAATACTCGTTTAAGAGCACAAATATCTCCTCTTTGTTTATGATCACTGCGACACCTCCATCAACCTCTGAAGAGATACAGGACGCATCATAAAGGGATAGGAGGAAAACCTCATATCCCGAAGCATGAGATAGGTAATTTTCACATTCTCAACACCCATTAGCGCTAGAATCGTTGCTTTGCGGGCCCCTGTTATATCAATCACATCACCCTCCTCCACAATATCCAGAAGAATTTTCCTCAGAGTGGAGATTTCCTCACCTATTTTTCTTTTCACCACTACTACCTCTTTAACATTCACTTTATAAAGCATCTTTATTCTTTTCTCCATTTCCTCCGCCATGTCACCCTGAGAATACAACAGCACAATCTTTTTGGGAAAGTGCCCTTTAATTTTAGTGTAGGCATAGAGAGAGTTGAATGCAGGCCAGATATCCCTGGAAAGGAAGGTGATGTATTTCACAATACCTCATTATACCTAAGTATTTTAGAGTTTGCTTCCTGTGCCAAAAATTTTTTCCTGTCACACTTCAGGAAAAATCCTAAATATCATCCTCCGATACCTCCCCAAGGTGAGAATATGGACATAGAGGACCTTGTTAAATG
>WALG01000169.1 GCA_015522955.1 DHVE2 group archaeon | reverse complement strand
TTCTCCCTCAATGCAAATAGGGGGTATCTGGCCACTTCTCCGTTTATTATTACTCTATCTCTCTTATACTCTTTGAGAAATTGGGCGGCTTCAGTTATGCGAATACCACTAAAGAGAAATAGTTTAAAAATAGTTTTATATTTTGGATTTATCTTCTTATATGCTTCTATAATTTTATTATCATCGGGAACATAGTTATCTGGATTAGTTCTTACTACTTTTAGTGGTTTTCTTAACTTAGTTATAAAATCTTCATCCAACAAATCCATTTCCTCGCAATAGTTTAGTAGCACTCTCAATGCTATGGTGATTTCTTTTTTGGATGTGCTTGTTCTCCTTATTTTAGATACATCTGCTGGAGTGTGTATGATCTTTCCAAGGAGATATTTATCCAGATACGATATGATGTTATATTTATACCTCTCATTATAATTTTTATCATTGAGCCACATAATAAAGTCATCTCTATTGCTTGAGTAATCCAAAACCCCTTCAAATTCCTTATTCTTTGGGGGTAAAGCACCTTTCTTTCTAAGAAAGGGGTTTATGACTGAAGATCTGAAGGTCGCCGGTTCGATCCCGGCCCGCGGCATTCTTCTGTTTTCCATATTCTAATTTTAACTCACTTCAATTTTATAAACGCAGTACCCATTCCGAAATAGGTTGGTCTGGCATACCTGCAATTTTCCACTGAGTATCTTCTACCCAAGAGTGCACCATAGAGCATGAGAAGTTGCCAGTAACTGTCAGGTTTGGCCTTTTCAATAAGTTCTGGCGGGATTGAGAACAATCTGTCTAAGGATCCTTTTTTGAGAATATCCATTACCATATGATCATATTCTTTGGCTTCCGGAGCATAGCCATATGGACCATCTGGGAGATGCGCATGGGCATGGTCAGCGCTTATTATCAATGCCACACGATTTTCACCCTTTGAGATGATTTCACCAATTACCCTGCCAAATTCCACAAGAGTTTCTCTCGGTATTCCACGAGCCGGTGTGATTAACACTATATCTCTGCGAGGCAGAAAATGCAGAGGTATTAAAGTACCCCAGTCCAGTTGAATTTTGGAAAGAGGTCCTTCCAAGGCACCATAGTTGATTCCTACCACGGGAATATTGCGGTTCTTTGCCTCCTGATAAATCTGTACGGCAAGATCTTTATCGCATCGGTACTTTCCTGCGATTTCCACATCCCCAAATTCCCATTTCCCCTCAGCATATTCAGTCAGTATCACACCGATATGGTCCCATATACGAATATTGTGGGGAGTTACTATAACGTATTCATGGACATTCTCCAGAGACGCACCAATTTTCTTCATGGCACTGGAGAGACTCATGGTATCGGGATCTTGAGGGGAGAGGACTTCATCGCCATGGGGCATAACTGCGGCGGCATAAAACATAAGGGAAATAATAGCAAGATTAATAAAAACCTTTGCGTTAAAGATGAATAAAATTTTTATATAGGCAGCGGTTTAGGTGCCATACCAAGGTGATGCTAAATGGCCAATGGTCTATACACAGCAAGAAAATTAGATGTGGATCGTAAAAAGTTACGATGGAGCGATAAATATTACAAACGTAGAGTTCTTCGCCTTAAGGAGAAAAGTGACCCCTTAGAGGGTTCTCCCCAAGCAAGGGGTATCGTTATCGAGAAGGTTGGAATAGAGGCAAAACAGCCAAACTCAGCCATTAGAAAATGTGTCAAAGTTCAGCTTATCAAGAATGGTCGTGTGGTTACCGCTTTCGCACCCGGTAATGGAGCCATAAACTTTATAGATGAGCACGATGAGGTCGTAATTGAAGGAATAGGGGGCAGACTGGGAAGGTCAAAGGGAGATATACCTGGAGTGCGTTACAAAGTTATCAAAGTTAATGGCATTTCGCTGGTCGAACTGGTGCGCGGAAGAAAGGAGAAGCCGGTAAGGTGATATAAATGGATTTTCTCATTTTTGGTAAATATGATCCTACGGAGGTTGTGGTTAAGGATCCTGGCCTTGTAAAGTACATTAATCTGGATGCACGTCTAGTACTCCATACTCATGGAAGACACGCCAAGAAACCTCTTGGAAAGATGAATGTTAACATAATCGAGAGACTAATAAACAATTTAATGCGTACAGAAAAGTACACAGGAAAAAAGATGAGTGCATATACTGTCGTGAAAAAAGCATTTGAGATCATAGAGAAGAGAACAAAGCAGAATCCAATTCAAATATTAGTAGATGCTCTTCAAAATGCTGCACCTCGGGAAGAGGTCACAAGGCTTAAAATGGCAGGTATAGCCGTTCCTAAGGCCGTGGATGTGGCTCCCTCAAGACGTCTGGATATTGCACTCAGAAATATTGCGCTGGGAGCCGTAAACTCTAGTTTTAAGAGTCCAAAAAGCATAGAAGAATGCCTTGCGGATGAAATTATAAAATCTGCAAGAAACGATGTGTCAAGTTATGCTGTGTCCAAGAAAGAGGAAATTGAGCGCGTTGCAGCCTCAGCACGATAATTATGGTGATGTAGATGGGAAGGAAAGAAGATAATATCAGAAAAGCACTGAAAATAATGAGAGAGATTGAACTCATAAGGAACATAGGTACTGTGGCCCACATAGACCACGGAAAGACTACATTGAGTGATAATCTTATAGCAGGTGCAGGGATGATGAGTGAAGACCTTGCTGGAAAGCAACTGGTGCTTGATTTTGATGAGCAAGAGCAGGCAAGGGGAATAACGATAAATACTGCAGCCGCAAGTATGGTTCACGAGTATCAGGGCAAAGAATACCTGATAAATCTTTTGGATACCCCCGGTCACGTGGATTTTGGTGGTGATGTTACACGAGCAATGCGTGCTGTAGATGGGGTTATCCTTGTAGTATGTGCCGTAGAAGGTGTGATGCCACAAACAGAAACTGTGCTTAGGCAGGCTCTGAAAGAGCGCGTGAAACCCGTGCTTTTTATTAACAAGGTAGATCGCCTTATCAACGAGTTGCAACTTGATTCTCAGCAAATGATGGAGAGATTTGCAAAGATAATCAAAGAGGTAAACAAACTAATAAGGAGATATGCAGAACCCGAGTACAAGGACAAATGGATGGTTCGTGTTGAAGATGGGAGCGTTGCATTCGGTAGTGCATATCACAACTGGGCTATAAGTGTGCCCTATATGAAGAAGACGGGAATAACGTTCAAAGATATATACGAGCATCTTCGCGATGAAAAGCAGAAGGAACTGGCCAAAAAGGCACCCATTCATAAAATTGTGCTAGATATGGTCATACAGCATCTTCCCAATCCTGGCGAGGCACAGGTTTATAGGATCCCCAAGATATGGAGGGGGGATGCAGATTCACCTTTAGGCCATGCAATGATTAAGTGCGACCCAAAGGGGCCCGTGGCCATGATGATTACGAAGATTGTTATGGATCCCCATGCCGGAGAGGTTGCTGTTGGTCGCCTGTTCAGCGGAACTCTACGTAAGGGACAAGAACTGTATATTGCGGGATTGGGCAATCGTAAGTACAGAATTCAGCAATTATCCATGATGGTGGGTCCGGATAGGATACCTGTGGATGAATTAACCGCTGGTAATATCCCTGCCATAATAGGACTTAAAGACGCAATTGCCGGCTCCACTGTGGCTTCTGAGCCAAATGTAGAGCCGTTTGAGCCTATGAAACATTATAGCGAGCCTGTGGTCACCGTGGCCATAGAAGCAAAGCATACCAAGGATTTGCCCCGTTTAATCGATGTTCTTCGTACAATCTCCAAGGCAGATCCTAGTTTACGTGTAGAAATAAATCAGGAGACTGGTGAGCATCTACTGAGCGGGATGGGTGAGTTGCATCTGGAAGTAACTATTTACCGTATAACTCACGAATACAAGGTTGAAGTACTTACCTCACCACCGATAGTGGTTTATCGCGAGACTGTGGACCATAAGGGTGGCCCCTTCGAGGGAAAGTCACCAAACAGGCACAACAAATTCTATATTGAAGTTGAGCCTCTGGAGGAATCGGTTGTAAAGGCTATTGTAGAAGGTGATATTGACGAAATGGATAGAATAAAGAATAAGAAGGAACTAGCCAAGCAACTTACAGACCTAGGCATGAATCGTGATGAGGCAAAGAGAGTTGAGGCAATCCGTGGCCCGAATATTCTGCTTGATATGACGTGGGGCGTACAATACCTCAACGAGACCATGGAACTCGTAAAGCAGGCATTCTTTGAATCTGTGGAGAGAGGTCCCCTTGCCAATGAGAAGGTTTACGGTGTGAAGGTCAAACTGGTTGATGCAAAACTGCATGAAGATAGTATACATCGGGGTCCAGCACAGGTCATACCTGCGGTTAGAAATGCAATATACGGGGCCATGTGTCAAGGAAGTCGTGTTCTTCTGGAACCGATTCAGAAGATATATATCAATGTGCCAATGGAATTGGTAGGCGCAGTAACCCGTGAAATTCAACAGAGACGCGGAGTCATCTTAGATATGGAGCAGGAAGAGTATCAAACAATAATCCATGCAAAGGCTCCTGTGGCTGAGATGTTTGGTTTCGCTTCAGCGATACGCAGTGCCACTGGTGGTCGAGTACTCTGGAGTACAGAGAACGCTGGATACGAGCGTGTGCCGAGAGATTTACAGCCGCAGGTGGTAAGACAGATACGTGAGAGAAAGGGTCTCAAACCGGAGCCCTATGATGAGAAGTACTATGCAGAACTATAAGGAAAAGAATTTATATACAATGCATATATGGGAAAAAGAAAGGAGGTATAAAAATGGCGGATAAAAAACCACATCTGAATATCGTGTTCATCGGCCATGTAGATCACGGTAAGTCTACCACAGTGGGTAGGCTGCTTTACGAACACGGTGAGATAGACCAGAGAATCATTGATAATTACAGGAAGGAGGCAGAGAAATTAGGCAAAACGACCTTCGAATTTGCCTTTGTTATGGACCGCCTGAAGGAAGAAAGAGAAAGGGGGCTTACAATTGATGTTGCACATAGAAAATTCCAGACCGATAAGTACTATTTCACGATTATAGATGCTCCCGGTCACAGAGACTTTGTGAAGAATATGATTACTGGCACTTCTCAGGCTGATGCAGCGATTCTCATAGTTGCTGCTCCCGAAGGAGTCATGGAGCAGACCAAGGAGCATATATTCCTTGCAAGAACCCTTGGCGTACCGCAGATGATTGTGGCCATAAACAAAATGGATGCAACCAAGCCACCCTACAGCGAGCAGAGATTTAACGAGGTAAAAGCCCAGGTTGAGAAATTGCTCAAGGCTGTGGGCTGGAAGGATGTGCCCTTTGTACCCATCAGCGGTTACTATGGAGACAATATTATGAAACCCAGCGAGAAAATGCCCTGGTGGAAAGGCCCGACTCTTCTAGAATTACTCAATAATCTGAATGTTCCACCCAAACCCACCGATAAGCCTCTGCGCATACCTGTGCAGGATGTTTACAGCATTACAGGTATTGGGACTGTTCCAGTTGGTCGTGTGGAGACTGGGGTGCTTCGTGTAGGTGATAAGGTAACATTCATGCCGGCAAACAAGAGCGGAGAAGTAAAGAGCATTGAGATGCATCATGAGCCAATGAAAGAGGCATATCCCGGTGACAATATAGGCTTCAATGTTCGTGGCATAGGCAAGAAGGATATTAAGAGAGGAGATGTAGCTGGACCTGTCAATGGGCCACCTACTGTGGCAAAAAGTTTCACCGCGCAAATCGTCGTACTCAATCATCCAAGCGTTATAGCACCTGGGTACACACCGGTATTCCATGCGCATACGGCCCAAGTAGCATGCAGATTTGAAGAACTCATAAGGACCCTTGACCCACGCACAGGCCAGACCAAACAGGACCATCCTGATTTCCTGAAAACGGGAGATATCGCAGTGGTAAAGATTATACCTACAAGACCCATGGTAATAGAGCCTGTAAAAGAGATTCCGCAACTTGGAAGATTCGCAGTTCGTGACATGGGCCAGACTGTTGCCGCTGGACAGTGCATAGAGGTTGAGAAAAAACAACTCTAATCCCTTTTTTATTTTGGTGAGTTAAATGGCTGTATATAGGGCCCGAATAAGGCTAAGCGGCACTGACCATAAAAAAGTAGATGAAGTATGCAATCAAATCAAGAAGATTGCAGAGAGAACTGGTGTAGAACTTCATGGTCCCATTCCATTACCTACAAAGAGACTTGTGGTACCTCTGCGCAAGGCTCCCGACGGAGAAGGGAGTGAGACTTGGGAAAGGTGGGAGATGCGTATTCACAAGAGGCTCATAGATATAGATGCCGATGAGAGGGCCCTGAGACAGTTAATGCGTATCCAGATTCCCGATGGGATTCATATTGAAATAGAACTCAAATCATAAGTTTAGAAATCTTTTAATTCAAAAATCATTTTTCCATCTTCGTATATTCTTATTACTCCCTCAGAAGAGACTACAAATCCTATAGTCCTAGTTCTTCTTGTGATTGACTGGGCTGCAAGATGTCTACCTCCTTTTCCATCCAAAACCCATTCCTGAATCTCCAAGTTTTTCACATAGGCACCTGCAGATACCACATAACCACGATCATCTATTATAATGGCTCCATCCATAAGAGCAAATTCTCTTATTGTGGGCAGATTCTCATCTCTTTTCACATCCCGTAACATGGGCTCTATCCCACTCATGGGATTTGCTATCTTCTGCACCACATTTTCTTTCACATTTTCAGCATCGCCCACAAGAAAAAGAGCACCTGCAGGATTCCCCTCACGACCACCCTTTACTATACTCCTGCAGATTTTAAGAACGTTTTCCACTATCTCTCGTCTCACTCGATGAGACAATGTATTGAGAATAGTGGGTATCTTCATTGAGGGAAAATCAAAAAATAATCTATGCACCTCACCCTTCTTGCGGAATATAACCAGTACACGATCCCCAGAAGTGAGATGGGATGTGTTGAGAAGGTACATTAGCATGTCTTTTATTATTCCAAGACTTTCAATATCTGGATATTTTGAATAGTTAGAAAAAATTTTCACAAAATTATTATGAAGTAGAGACCAAGCGCTTGGCCTGAAACCCTGTGGATATATTATAATCACATCTTTATCTGCGTATTGATTTGCAATTTCTTCTGGGTCTTCACCCATAACCACTATCTTTGTAAATTCTTTGCTATTCCATTCCTTAGCACTCTCGTTATTCATTTCTTTCCCTTCCCCCGGTTATGATGGCCAGGGTTATCTCACTTCTCGTTTTTTCTAAGATGCCTCTAACAAAATCCTGCTTGGGACGTAGAGGAACAAGTCCAGAGGGATAGTTGAATCTCAATAACGTTTCGTAAATCTCCTCCATAATATGCATATACTTCTCCGCATCTTCTATATTTCCATTTCTTAGAGATTCGAGAGATTCTCGACGTAGTTCTCCCGCAACATCCGCAAGTCCCATCAAGTATGCTTCTGGATTCACACCAAGGTTTGATGGGCTTGGAATATTCTCTCCATGGAGAATCGCATAGAAAATCAACGCTTCACAGTACTCTTGAAATGCATTTTGCACGAATCCTGCAAATATGAGATCTGGAAAATCTTTCAGAAGGAGGCTTTTAAGGTGCCATACCTCCTCCTTAAGCGCTCGCAAAATATCTGTGGTATTCTCATTTCTGTGCATCATCACTATTGCTTGAGATGCTTTCCTTATTATTGAACGGGAAGATTTAATCGCTATTTCTCTTATGGAATCCTTCTCGTCAAGTACCTCCTCTATAGCATCGCCTATTTCTCTGAGATTCATAGCAAAGAATAATACAGGCAAATATTTAAGGTTCCCGTTGAGTTTATACAACGTTTATATAATCTTAACCTCTATTTCTTCTCCCTCTCGATTGTAAGCCTTCCACGAATACATTGTGAATGGATAAGCCACAATTATATGCACATCGCCAGTTCGTGAAAACATGTTTATATCTGCCTCCGAGGGTAAAGGTACTCCAGACGGATGGGAATGTACCGAGCCAACAATACTGAAATCTATTGGCTTCATCATAAGTTGAAAAACCACTGAAGAGCCACCGCTTATAGTCCCGGGGAGCATTACAAGTTCATATATAATCCCAAATTTCGCACGTAAAAACGCTCCAAACTCATGTGGATATGAATCTTTGGACGCTTCCATAATCATCCTCAGCAATTCTTTCTTTATTTTCCACATATTTCCATCACTCATCCCAAGATAATATTTCTTATTCTCTCCATTTCATTGGATGTAAATCTAATGAACTCTGCATAATTTTCAGATTTTTCAATTTCAACAACATCTTCATCCTCAATTTCCACAGTTTCTTGACCATCAAGAACAAGAAGATTTTTCTTTCTATCGGCAATTTCAATCCTAACTTTACCTATAGGCAGCACAAATGAACGAGGATATCTTTTGAACGGAGAAAGTGGGGTAATAACCATACCTTCGATTTGGGGATGCAAAATTGGTCCTCCAGCACTAAGAGAGTATGACGTGGAGCCGGTAGGTGTAGCAACAATTATTCCATCTGCCCTAAACCTGTCGAGGATTTCATTTTCAAAATAAATGCTATAGGATCTTAATTTTGCAATCTCGGCAGTATGTACCACAGCCTCGTTTGTGCAATCGTGCAATCTTTTTCCATTGAGCATAACCTTTATCTTCATTCGCTTCTCTACCCAATAATTTCCTTCCTCTATTCTCCTAAGTGAATCCCATAATTCATGGGATTCAATCTCGGTGAGATATCCCAAAAGACCCATGTTAACCCCCAAAATCCTGCCCTTGGCTCTCTGCAAAGCCAGAAGGATAGTCCCGTCACCCCCCACCGTAATTATAATATCCACATTCATGTCTTCCAATGAAACGCCATCATTAAGATTTAGAATTTTAGCGATTTTTTCCTCCACCACAGCATCCGGAATCCTCTTCTTTATTTCTTCAACCAAAGCGATGCATTCTTCTTTTTCAGGATTTGCAACTATACCGTATCTCATTTAAACACCTCCAAAATTTCGTTATTTGCCACAGCAATAACATTTTTTCTTTCTTTAAAATCAAGAGCCATATTTAGAGGATTAAGTGCATCATCAAGTACCAGCCCACCAGATTCCTTTACAATCAGGTAACCCGCAGCGATGTCCACAATTCTTAGAGCACCCCCATTGATAAATCTGTACATGAAAAGATCCGCTATGCCTTCTGCCACCGTACAGAGTTCTAAAGATGCTGACCCAAAACTGCGAATTCTTCTTGCCTTTCTTGCAATATCAAAACTTTGAGGATGAGCCTTCTTGCCGAGGTATATTACATACAGATTTTTATGTCCATCTACCTGCAGCCTCACATTTTCGCGATATGCCCCCTCACCCTTTATGGCCCAATATTCCACTCCATGAGAAACATCTTTAACAAGTGCATATTTCACCCTTTCAAGAACTCCACCGCTCACAGCAAGTGATACTGCATAGAATGGTATATTATTCTCTGCATTATAGGAGCCATCTAGGGGATCTACAATGAGTGTATTTTTATAACCTCTATCTATAAAACCTGCTTCTTCACTAAAAATATTGTAGGGCATATCCTCATTATTTACAATCTCAATTATTTTACTTTCCGCCTTGACATCAACAAGGGAAGAGGGTAAGCCGTAAGCACCAATTTTTACTGTCTCACCCGCTTTATCTCCATGCTTCTTCAGTGTGGAAATTATCTCGTTTCTAGCAGCATGGGCTAGTTTCCGAAGATTCTCAATATTTTCATTCATCTTTCATAGCATGACATATCACCTATTTGTGTTTTTCCAGAATACATACGAAAGTTCTTGGAATGAGAAGAAATAAGTTATCCCACACGCGTCACATGCACCGAGCATGAGATGCATGGGTCATAGGCACGAATTATTTTCTCTGCCTCCGTTTTTATGAAATCATCATCCATCTCCACAATTTGCGAGATATATTCCCTGAGATTCCTTTCTATGTTTTCTGTGTTCATGGCTGTGGGAGTTATTATATTGGCATAGGTACAGCGTCCCCGTGAGAAACGATAATGATGGATAAGCAGACCTCGAGGTGCCTCAAGGGCAGCAATACCCTCTCCATCCAACGTTTTGGGTTTAGAAGGAACTCCACTGTATCCCTTACGTAGAGAATCAACAATTTCCAGTGCCTCCTGAGCATAATGCAGATTCTCTAGAGCCTGAGCTACATTTATCCAAGCCACTTTGTGAGTTGGGAACCTAATGGAATATTTCTCTGCTATCTCTTTGGCATCATCTCTAAGGTAAGGATTAAGATTTAGTCTGGCAAGAGCACCTACCATGTAATCTCTATTATCTACAAGAGAGTGCTTGGCCGATGAATAATCCACCGTCCACTCTCTCAGGTGCTTCATATATTCTTTTGGAGAAAATCTCACACGGGTTGTACCTATATTCCCTTCATATAAAGGTATTTTAATACCATCTACAAGAGCAACATATTCTGATTCTCTTTCAAATTCGGGATATTCTATTGATAAAAAGAGTTCTGCAGTCTCTAAAAGAAGAGGATAAATTTCTTTCATTTTTTTCGCATATCTCTCGATATCCTCTTTATCTATTTTTGCTGAATGCCCTCCGGGAACCAGCGTACATGGATGCACTGCCCGTCCCCCGATGATTGAGGTCATGTAGTTCATTGCCTCCTTTATGGCAAAGGCCTTCTTCACCAGTTCAAGGGAGCGTGAATCTTTTCTGGCAAGTTCTACTGCACTTTCTGCGCACGCATAATCGGGCAGTGCCAGAAAATAAAGATGAAGTATATGACTCTGTATATGGGAACTATAAAGCATGAGTTTTCTAAGGGCATGAATTTCATCGGGTACTTCAAATCCCAGGGCTTTCTCCACCGCAAGTAAACTTGCCAATTCATGAGCCACAGTACATATTCCACATATCCTTCCGGCAAGGTGATGGATATACGTGTAAAAACGACCCTTCATAAATGCTTCGAAGTATCTTGAACCCTCATGTACCCCAAATATGACTCTTTTTACCTCATTGCTCTCGATTTCAATGGTCAGATTGGCATGTCCCTCTATTTTAGTTATCTCTTCTATTCTTATTCTTCTTTCAGCCAAGAAATCACCTCCTTGAGTTTTTCATAGGAGAAAACGGAATAGGCTTCTATGATTTGCTCTTTGGTAAATCCCAGTTCTTGCAGAGACCTAATATGCCCCTTAAAATTTGCATCTTCAAATGGACCTCGACATCCTATACACGCTGCACCATTGCTGGGGCACATTGCTTTACACCCGCCCCGTGTAATCGGACCCATGCAGAGGTAACCTTGCTCCAGAAGACAGCCATTCTCTCTGAGAGTGCACTCTACACACACACTATACTCTTTCTCTCGAAATTCTTTTCCAATAACAATATCTGTTATTAGTTCCAGCAATTCTTTCCTGGAAAAGGGACAGCCATGGAGGATATAGTCCACATTCACATAGTAACTGAGGGGTTTTGGATTTAGAGAAATCTCTGGCGGATTCCCCTGATAAACTTTAATTGCATCTCTCTTGGAAATAGTATTGACAAGTCCCGGCACACCGCCCGTATCTGCACAGGCACCCAGAGCAACCAGTACTTTACAATCTTTTCTAATTCTAAGGAGTTTGATCACTTCATCTCTAGTTGTAGGTGTGCCTTCCACAAAGGCAATATCTACAGGCATTTCGTTTATCTCCTTTGCTAATCTAAAATTCTTTATGCTGAGATGTTTGAGCACTTCCAGTATCTTGCTCTCTAAATTGAGAAATTGAACAGAGCAGCCCTCACAGCAGGATAAGGAGAATATTCCTATATTCAATCCAACACCCCCTGCACCTCGTGTGGTTTCTCTATAAATCGGAACGCCTTGTTGAGAGAAAATACCGGACCATCACGACATACATAAACTCCACCAACGGCACAATGGCCACAGATACCTATACCACATTTCATATTCCTCTCCAATGATAAGTACATTTCACTTGGTGGAAAGCCTAACTCCAAGAGAACCATGGAAGTGTATTTCATCATTATAGGAGGGCCACACATCAGAGTTATTGTATCTGCCACATGCCTTATTTTATCGCACAGAGTTGTAACCACACCAACATGTCCCTCCCAGCCTGGTTCGGCCTCGTCCACGGTCAGGAGAAGATCCATATATCCCGCCCATTCATCAAACTTATACTTGAAAAGCATAAGTGATGGCTTTCTTGCTCCGTAAAGAAGAGTTACATTTCTAAACTCCTCCCTATGGCTACATACATGCTCCACCACAGGTTTGAGCGGTGCAAGACCTATACCCCCTGCCACTATGAGAAGATTTTTACCCTTTGCTTTCTCCACAGGCCATCCATTTCCAAATGGACCACGAACACCAACATATTCTCCCACCTGCATTCTATGAATTTTATTGGTAACATTTCCCACCGCCCTAATTGTTAAGTCTATTTTCTTTCCGTCTCCTCCGGAAATGGAAATCGGTGCTTCTCCATATCCAAATACACTTAATTCAACAAACTGTCCGGGCTGAAAAGACATTGGCGCAGCAATTGTGAATGTTTTGGTATCTGGAGTTTCTTCTCTTATATCAACAATGGGTACTACCCGGGGTATATAGGGATTCATGATATCAGCCTCCTTAAAACATCCCGGAGGTTTATATTTGCATGGCAAACATCAGTGCACCTCCCGCAACCTGTGCATGCATAAACTCCATATCTCATAACAGGGAACACAAACTTATCGTAAATACGGTATCTCACCCGGGCATGCCTCTCCTTTCTAAAATTCTCCGCTGATGTTTTTGCATATTCATAGAGGTGACAGGAATCCCAAACTCTAATTCTCTCGCCTTCACTGCCCTCAAGATTCGTGATGTCACGTACATCAAAGCAGTGACAGGTTGGACATATAAAATTGCATCTACCACAGGATACACATATTTCTCCAAGTTCTCGCCATATATCATCATCTGCCTTCTTTTTTATCTCCTGAGAGCATCTCTTAATTTCACATAAATCTATCCTTGTTCTTCTTTCTATTTCATCTTCAACTTTTTTTATTTTCCTATTCTTTTTCATTTCGTCCTCTTTGGTAGCGTTCTCAAATATATCACCGAAGATTAGTTTCTTTCCCTTTTCACTTCCCACATCCACATAATAATATGAGCCGATATCTGTGAACCATAAATCATAGTGATTGGGAACCATACCCCCAAAGGCTGTGCAAAAACAGGATTCACGGGGATAACTGCACGTGAGACCTATAAGGACTGTATTCTTTCTTCTTTGCGTATAATAAGGGTCTGCAAACTCGCCACTCATATACGTGTCTAAAATCTCTAAAGAGCGTATGTCACATCCCCGAACCCCGAAAATTACCTTTTTTTCTTCATTTTCAAGCAAATCTTCTATATGGTATCCCTCCGTGTCTTTACTCCATCTGAAAAATTCTTGCTCTGGAGGGAAGAATATAGGCTTCAGTGAGATATCAGTACGATTGGGCAAAATACAGATATCCGCTGGATCTCCAATTTTTTCAAATTTGGTGACGCCATTTTCAACGGGTGCATAGAGTACATACTCTTGTTTCACTCTCTCCAGAAATTCGTTTACTTTGTTTTTCGCAATTTTTATCCCCATAATCGTCACCATTTTAACTAATTTCATGATGTTAATTATTTTTTTCTTAATAAATCTTTCTAAATTAGTATAAACACTCCAATAACATGGCTCACATCTCAATCCTTAAAAACTACTCAAAAAATTGATGGGATTTGAAAGAGGGCGAAAGTTATAAGAAGGTGCATCTGAGAGTTTATCTAGAGAAGTACAGTAGTGTTTTTGGATGGTTAACAATTATTTTTGGATTTTTTACGTCTCGAAGTAGGGTTATTCTCAAAATCGATATAAAGCAGTATATGCAAAGATACAAAACATATATATGCAGATAGAGATTACCCCTTCCGTGAAAAATCTTGGACAAAAAAACCTTGGAGGTGTCGTAATGTATAGAATTACAGATAAAAAGGACTTAAGCCCCATTGACTATTTTATTGAGGTTGAGGCTCCGCATGTGGCAAAGGCATGGAAACCTGGACAATTTGTTATTTTTATAACTCACGAGAAGGGAGAAAGGATTCCAATGTCGGTCTACAAAGCGGAGGATGGAAAAATTGGAATGTTCATAAGAAAACTTGGAAAAACAACTCTAGAACTTTATCACGAATTCGATGTTGGAGATACTCTCTGGAGTATTACAGGACCGCTAGGGAAAGCTATAGAGGTAAAAGACTATGGAAATGTTGTGTTTGCTTCAGATGCGGTGTGCGGACATGCTGAGAACCATGCAACTCTGAAAGCTATGAAAGAGGCTGGAAATTACACAATATCTATCCAAAGTTTTGAAGACAAGGAAAACGTTTATCCGGAGAAATTTTTAGCCAAGTCAGTCGCAGATGAATACTACCTAACAACCCAGGATGGAAGTATGGGCATAAAGGGAGATTTCCTTGATGTAATTAAAGGGCTTATAGAAAATGACAAGGTGGATATAATTTTTGCTGGAGGAAACCTTGGGACTCTTGCACAGTTAGCCGAACTCACAAGGCCGTATGGAATCCCAACGATAACTACGATAAGACAAATTATGGTAGATGGAACTGGAATGTGTGGCTCCTGCAGAATTCTTTATGATGGAAAGATAAGATTTGCATGTAGAGATGGCCCGATGTTCGATGCTCATAAAGTTGATTGGGAAGATGTTATTAGGAGAGGAAAACGTTTCTTGGAACTGGAAAAAAGAGCAAGGGAGAGATATCTTCAGAGATTAAATGAAAAACATGGAAAGGAGGTGTTCTAAATGGCAAAGATTATCAAAGAAAGGATTCCCACTCCTGAAAGATCGGTTGATGAAAGAGTTAAAAGTTTTGCAGAGGTAAATTTAGGTTATACTTTTGAACTTGCCCAAAAAGAGGCAGCAAGATGTATCCAATGCCCCTACGATTTTGCACCCTGTATAAAGGGATGTCCAGTCCACATAAACATTCCCGCTTTCATATCCAAAATTAAAGAGGGAGATATCAAGGAGGCTTTGAGAATTATATGGAACGATAACACTCTTCCTGCAATCACAGGTAGAGTATGTCCCCAAGAAGACCAGTGTGAAGGAGCCTGTGTAGTGGGTAAAGTTGGAACAGCTGTAAATATTGGAAAATTAGAAAGGTTTGTAGCGGATTATGCAAGAGAGCAGGGAATTGATAAGGAACTTTTAGAGGAAGAACTTAAGAAAATAGAACCGAAGGATGGTAAGATTGCAATAGTTGGAAGTGGCCCTGCAGGACTTACAGCGGCTGGAGAACTTGCAAAGATGGGTTATAAAGTTACGATTTTTGAAGCCCTGCATCTTCCTGGAGGAGTTCTCATATATGGGATACCTGAGTTCAGGCTTCCAAAGGAAATTTTAAAAGTAGAACTCGAAAAACTTAAGAAACTTGGAGTTGAAGTAAAGACTGACTACCTAGTTGGAAGAACCGTGACCTTAGAAGAACTTTGTGAAGAATATGACGCAGTTTTTATAGGTACAGGAGCAGGAACACCAAAATTACTTAACTTACCGGGAATTCTCCTCGATAGAATTTACTCAGCAAACGAATTCCTAACCCGGGTTAATCTCATGAAAGCGTACCAGTTTCCAGAGTATGATACTCCAATAGGAGTAGGTAAGAAAACCATAGTTATTGGAGCAGGAAATACTGCAATGGATGCCGCTAGAAGCGCTTTGAGGCTTGGGAGTGATGTAACGATAGCATACAGAAGAGGAAAAGAAGATATGACAGCAAGAATTGAAGAGATTCACCATGCCGAAGAAGAAGGAGTTAAATTTGAATTCTTCTTGAATCCTGTTGAATTCATTGGCAATGAAAACCACAAAGTCAAAGCAGTTAAATTTGAAAAGATGAAACCTCTCGAGGAGAAGGATAAAAGAGGCAAAAGAAAGATAGTCGGAACAGGCGAGTATGTAACCCTTGAAGCGGATACAGTTATAATTGCTATAGGTCTTGAGCCAAATAAGATAATCACAGAATCAAAGGGACTTAAGGTCAATCCCAATGGAACACTTGTAGTGGATGAAACTCTTATGACCAGTATTCCAGGGGTTTTCGCTGGTGGCGATGCGATAAGAGGCGAAGCTACTGTTATCCTGGCCATGGGAGACGGTAAAAGGGCCGCAGAATCAATTCATAGATACATAGAAAGCAAGAAGGGTGCATGATTCCCTTTTTTTCTTTTTTGATATTTTCAAATGGACCCTTAGGTATAGGCCTAATTTTATAAGAAGAAAAAAATCAGGATTGAAAGATTTTAACGGTTTTGTTTTCCTTCTTAACGGCTCTCCCAACCTTAAGTTTCATGCCAAAAACATTTGTAATAGTTCCCTCCTTAGCAGCCCATAGACCTGCTGGGAGAACAAGACTCTCACCCGGTAACTTCTTCTCTGTTCTCCCTATAACCACATAGGCCTTATTCTCTGGAATTCCAACTATGCCCGATTTGAGCAAGCCGATCGCATTCACTCCTTTGTGGAGTATCAGTGTCGGAACGGCAAGTGGTTCTGCAGGTGCTTCCAGTATCGCCACTTCATAGTTTTCCTCAACAAGTTCCTTATCCTTCAGGAGTATTTTAAGTAGTGGAAACTTTTCTGGGTCTGCCTTTAGGAGAACACGTTTTGCTTCCCTGATATCTTCAAGAGATGCTGTTGAAAGTCCATCTTCAACAGTGGAGCCTATTGATATACCCCTTTTTTCCGCAAATTCCCTGAAGAAGGATATCTCTTCATTTGTTAGTTCTGATGTGAGAATAAGAGTGTACTCTCTCTCTTCTATAAACTTTTTCGCATCCTCCCAACTTACAGGCTTTCCGTTGAGGAGAGGCTGGGATGAGTTTTCAGCCCATGGTCTTCTAAAGCGGCAAATATCGCAAAGGTGCTTGTTCCAACTCTCGGGGAAACTCGACGCTCTCACTAGCATACCTTCATAAGTCTCAACATTCATCTCGCAGGCAAAAGAGCAGCCATTGCAAACCGTCTTTACAGGTTTTGTCTTCCAAGGTCCTGGCTTCACGAAGGGCGTTTTCTCAATTATAGCCCCCACAGGACACAGATCTATCATTTCCCCAATAAATTGCCCATCCATAGCACCAAGTTTCTCTCCTATCGGCGGTGAAATCTTCGTCTTAAAGCCTCTGAAGAGGTAGTCAACAATTCCTTCTCCAGTAATCTCCTGGGTGAACCTTACACATTGGCCACAGAGCACACATTTGTTGTTATCAAGAGTGACAAAGGGGTGACTCTCATCAATTTCAAATCTATTTTGTTCGCCCTCAAAGGTATCCTGATTGGCATCATAGAGCGTCGCATACTCTCTGAGTTTGCATCTAAAGGCCTCCATACAGCCACAACTCATGCATCTCTTTGCCTCCTCAAGCACCTGCTTCTCAGTTAGGGTCGGCTCAACCTCCTCAAAACTTCTCTTCCTCTTTTCTGGATCTAACAGTTTCACCTTTACCCTTGGCTTCCTCTCTACATCTTTGTAATCTTCCTTTGTCACTTTTTTCCAGTGATTATAGGGTCTTAAATCAAATAGGACCCGGTAAAGATCCTCATCAGATAGAACATCTTTAATATGCTTTGAAGGGTCTATGAGCGTTTCCTTACTTTTTTCAAGTTTACCCTTTAGGTAAAGATCTATCATTATTGCTGCTCTTCTTCCAGTTGCAATGCTTTCTATAACAGTGGAGGGTCCCAGTACCAGATCCCCGCCAGCAAAAACCCCTTCTTTGCTTGTTTGAAGCGTTATCTCATCTGCCAAAGCCTTTCCACGCTTTGCTTCAATACCAAGATTTCTGAGAAATTCTTCATCACAATATTGTCCTATAGCCAAGATAATATTATCTGCCCTTACTCTAAACTCAGAACCCTCTATTGGAATTGGACGTCTTCTTCCACTAGCATCTGGTTCTCCCAATCTCATTTGTATGAGTTCAACTTCCTCCACTTTCTTTCTACCAATGATTTTTACTGGATTGGTTAGAAACTTAAACTTAACTCCTTCTTCCTCTGCCTCTTCAACTTCTCTCACCTCTGCAGGCATTTCATCTTTTGATCTTCTGTAAACTACAATAACATCTGCTCCGAGTCTTACCGCAGTTCTTGCAACATCCATGGCTGTATTTCCACCACCCACTACAATAACCCTTTTTCCAAGTTCGACCTTTTCTCCTATGTTCACTTTTCTGAGAAACTCTATTCCATGCATTACACCCTCGAGATTCTCTCCTTCTATCCCCATATTTCTACTTCTCCATGCTCCTACGCCTAAGAAGATTGCATCATACTTCTCTCTAATCTCTGCTAATGTGATATCCTTTCCAATGACGGTATTCGTTTTCACTTCAATTCCTGTGCCTATCACTGTTGCTATATCCCTATCAAGCACATCTTTTGGAAGTCTATAGGAAGGAATTCCATATCTCATCATTCCTCCAAGTTCCGGCATGGCTTCAAAAATCGTAACTTCATGCCCCATTGTTCTCAAATAATAAGCACAGGATAATCCTGCCGGACCCCCGCCTATCACCGCTATTTTTTTACCTGTCGAGGGCGGAATTTCAGGCATCCATGGCCCATGTTCAAGGTCATAATCAGCCGCAAATCTCTTTAACTGTCTTATCGCAAGAGGTTCATCTACAAGGTTTCTTCTACAGGCTTTCTCACAGAATGCTGGACACACTCTTCCAAGAACCGCTGGCAGAATGTACTTTTCCTTCATCAGTTTTACCGCCTCGTGGTATTTACCCATGGCAATCAATGCCAGATAGCCCTGGACATCGCTGTGAGCCGGACAGGCATTTTGACATGGTCCAATACAGTCTCCATAATGATTAGAAAGAATTAACTCTAGGGCGGTTTTTCTCATTTCTATGACTTCATCCGTGAGTGTTTCAATAGAGAGTCCTTCCATGGGCATAATAGTACATGCGGTGGTAACTCCTCTAGGAGTTTTTACGAGACATAGACGGCAGGAACCATAAGGCTCAACTTCCTCACTATAGCAGAAACCAGGTACATGGGTTATTTTTCTGAGAAACTCTATAAGAGGTTTATCTTTCGGGACTTCAAATTCCTTTCCATCAACAGTAATTTTTACCATTCTAATCATCCCCCTTGGCGTCAACTATATCGATGGCATCAAAGCGACATACTTCATAGCAGGTGCCACACTTGATGCACTTCTCTTGATTAATTACATGAACCTTTCCCAACTCTCCACTAATGGCTTTTACCGGACACATTACAGCGCAAGCAGTACAACCTGTGCATTTGTCCGTAACTACCACATATTTTATAAGAGGTTTACATACTTTGGCCGGGCATCTTCCTTCTATATGTGCTAAATACTCATCTTTGAAGTATTTTAAAGTTGTGAGTACTGGATTTGGTGCTGTTTGTCCAAGACCACAAAGCGAGCCTCTCTTAACCATGTAAGCAAGTTTCTCAAGTTTTTCAATATCTTTCAAAGTCCCCTCACCCTTTGTGATCTTATCGAGAATTTCCCACATTCTCTTTGTTCCTAAACGACAGAAAGTACACTTTCCACAGGACTCCTTAACACTAAAATCAAGGAAGAATTTAGCCACATCCACCATACAAGTATCCTCGTCCATGACCACCATTCCACCGCTTCCCATTATTGCGCCAGTTGCGGTTATACTTTCATAATCCACTGGGGTATCAAAGAGATACTCAGGTATACAACCTCCGGATGGTCCCCCCATTTGAACTGCTTTTATTCGCTTACCCGTTTTAGTCCCACCCCCAATTTCATAGAGAATTTCTTTTAAGGTTGTTCCCATGGGAACTTCCACATTTCCTCCACGCTTGATCTTTCCAGAGAGTGCGAAAACCTTTGTACCTTTGCTCTTTTCAGTTCCCAGGGAAGCATATGCTTCCCAGCCATGGTTTATTATCCATGGCACATTTGCCCAGGTTTCAACATTGTTTATATTGGTAGGTTTGTCCCATAGGCCTTTTTGTGCAGGATAAGGGGGGCGCGGTCTGGGCATCCCTCTCTTACCTTCAATGGAAGCAATTAAAGCGGTCTCTTCTCCACACACGAAAGCCCCAGCACCTTCTTTGATTTCAATATCAAAAGAGAAACTGCTTCCTAAGATATTTTTTCCTAAAAATCCTCTTTCCTCCGCTTGCTTCAAGGCTATTTTAAGTCTCCTTATTGCAAGGGGATATTCGGCTCTCACATAAATAAATCCTTTAACGGCCCCTATGGCATAGGCTCCAATTATCATTCCTTCTATCACACGATGAGGATCTCCTTCAAGGACATTTCTATCCATGAAAGCCCCTGGGTCTCCTTCGTCGGCATTGCATACTATATACTTTTCATCTCCTTTTGCCTGTCTCCCAAACTTCCACTTGAGACCTGTGGGGAACCCAGCTCCTCCTCTTCCTCTAAGACCCGACTTCGTAATTATTTCTATTATCTCCTCAGGTTTCATTTGAAGAGCCTTCTTCAGCGCTTCATAACCCCCTACCTCTATGTACTCGTCTATACTTTCTGGATTTATGTAACCAGAGTTCTCTAAAACTATCTTTTTTTGCTTTGCAAAGTAGCCATCAACATCCCATGTTTTTCTTACACCATTCTCATACCAATCTTTCTTGACAATCCATTCCTCTATAGGTTTGCCGTTAATAACATGCTCTTCTAAAATCTTCCGCACTTTTTGAGGAGTAACATTGCCATAGGTGATAATCTCGTTTTCAGTTATTATATCAACGAGTGGCTCTCTATAACACATCCCAACACAGCCCACAATTTTCAGTGGAATAGCAATGCCCTTCTCTTTTAACTCTTTTTCCAGTGCTGTGTAAGTCTCTTTTGCTCCTGCAGCAATTCCACAAGAGTTCATACCTACAGATATAGCCTTAATCATTCCAGTTCACCTTTTCTAAGTTTTTTCATAAGTTTTCTAACTTTCTCAGGCGTTAATTTTCCGTAAACTTTGCCATTTATCATTATTACAGGTGCTAAACTGCAACAACCAAGACAGGCAACTCTTTCTAAAGTAACCAAACCATCTTTCGTTGTCTGTCCCTCTTCAATGCCAAATTCTTCTTTGATAGCTTCAGAGATATTTACAGCACCATTTACGTGGCATGCTGTTCCATGACATATCTTTATTACGTATTTTCCGAGCGGCTCAAACCTGAACTGTGCATAAAAAGTGGCTACACCATAAACCCTACTTAAGGGAACTCCCAAGTACTTTGAAATTTCTTGGAGTGCTTCTTTGGGAAGATAACCAAAATTTTCTTGCGTTTTCTGCAGCAGTGGAATCAAGGAACTTGAACTCTT
>WALG01000168.1 GCA_015522955.1 DHVE2 group archaeon | reverse complement strand
GTTATATTCAAAATAATAGATGTGCCCAATGTGGAGCGGGACCGTGCTCTTGCGGACCATATTCTCAACGCACATCTTGTAGGTGAGATGCTCATGGTTGAGGAGGAAGAGAGCGTGCTTGCAGAGCAGTACACTCCAAAGGTGGAACCTGAATTCTTCCGCAAATATGTGGCCTATGCAAAGAGAAATGTGATTCCACGACTTAGTGACGAGGCTATAGAAATGCTGCGCACCAAATATGTAGAAACTCGTAGAATGTACGAGGAAACCCATGCAATCGCGATTACGCCCAGGCAACTGGAGGCCATGATTCGTCTTGCTGAAGCCTCTGCAAGAGCCAGATTGAGTGATGTGGTAACGAAGGAGGATGCGGAACGGGCAATAAGAATTGTGGAATATTTTCTTAAAGAAGCATCAAGCGAGGGTGGTATAGTGGATGCGGATATCCTCTATACGGGTATAAGTTCCCGGCAGAGAAGCGTGATGGAGAAAATCGATTATATAATGAGGAAAATAATAGATGAGAAGGGAGTTGCGGAAGAGCGAGAAATACTGGAAGAAGCGAAGAAAGTTGGCATAGAGGAGATGAAAACCATGAGAATTCTGGATAAAATGCACAGAGAGGGCATAATACGCGAAGTGAAGAGCGGAGTGTATGTTTATGTGTGACTCTGAGCATCCCATAGCCATGAAGATTTACCGAATCCGTGGAGAAACCATGGTTGCCGCCTGCGATTGTGCTCTCTTAGATAAAATATTTGAGGAGGGAGAACTCCAGATAGAGGTAAAAAGAGAATTTTATTTTGACGCATATGTGAGTGATTTAACGTTTCTGATGAGTATGAAAATTGCGACAATTGCAAATCTTGTGGGGGAGCATGTTATTGCACTGGCAGTTAAAGAAGGTTATATAGACCCGGAGAGCGTGATAAGAATTCAGGGAGTCCCCCATGCCCAGATGTGTACTCTTTAATCATTCCCTCCAGTCTGTGTTCACGGTTCTTATCCCAATCTTGGGTATGTAGAGCATAACTCTCTTGTGACGGGACCTTTCATGCATCCCATAGATCTTCTCAACCGTTTCCATTGGCATGTCCAGGAATTTGGCAACCTTTTCGGGAGGGTATCCAAGTTCCATGCCGTATAGTATGCGGTCCAGCATCTCATAGGTTACGCCTATTTCCTCCTCATCGGTCTGTCCAGGGAGAAGTGTGGCAGATGGTTTTTTGTTTCTTATTTTCTCTGGAATGCCTATTCTCTCAGCGAGAATGCGAACCTGTGTCTTGTACAAATCACCAATCGGTGAGAGGTCACTGGCGCCATCACCGTATTTTGTGAAATAACCCACAAGGAGTTCACTTTTGTTACTTGTGCCCACCACGAGCCGTGATTCCTGATTTGCTATACCGTAAAGTATGAGCATACGAATTCGAGCCTTGAGATTTCCCAGTGCGATGAGATTTTTTATCCCGATTCTCTTTGCCATGGGCTCTACTAGATCTCCTATGGAAATCTCTCTATATTCTATGCCCAATGCAGAGGCAAGGTTTCTGGCATCCTCTGTGTCCTCCGGAGGTGTGACCTGGTCAGGCATATGCACGGCTACAACCTTATCCTTTCCCAGACTCTGGGCACAAAGTGAGGCTACTACAGCAGAATCAAGACCCCCGCTTATTCCCACAACCACACTTCTCTCACCCACAAAATCTTTTATAAATCGTACTATGCTTTCACGTGCGTAATCAGGGAGTGTTATCTCAAGCATAGTTGTGTATCTCATCCTATTCTATAATTTTTTCTCTGATCCGTTATCAAAGATGATAATCATTTTGATGATGGAAAGAGTTATAACACCTGGGTAAATTAGGTATGAAGAATGGCAGAAATGAGCAGAGAGATGAGGGAATATTTTGAATCGCTTGAAAATAAAGCGGATAAGTGCTATAAGATTGCAGAGGAAGCCAGAAAGATGGGCATTGACCCTGAGCCGTTTGTGGAGATTCCGAGAGCCAAGGACCTTGCGGCAAGGGTGGAGGAACTTACAGGCGTGAAAGGAATAAGCGATGAGATAAGAAAACTGAGCAGAGAGTATGATAGGGGTATGGTTGCGCTTTTAATGGCCAAGAAAATAGCAAAAAGATACAAGAGTAAAGAGGAGGCCATGGACCGAGCGGTGAGGGTTGGTCTCGCTATACTCACTGAGGGAATTCTCGTTGCTCCTCTCGAAGGCATAGCTAGCGTCAAGATAAAGAAGAATGTGAATGGCAACGATTATGTATCAGTTTACTATGCCGGGCCGATTCGAGGAGCAGGAGGTACCGCCCAGGCTTTAAGTGTGCTTATCGCCGATGTGGTACGCAGAGAACTGGATATCGGAAGATACATGCCCACAGATGAGGAGATTGAGAGGTACAAGGAAGAGATTCAACTCTATGACCGCAGACATCATCTTCAGTACAGACCAAGCAACGAAGAAATAGAAACTGTGGTTAAAAATTGTCCAGTATGCATAGATGGTGAGGGCACCGAGAGAGATTTAGAGGTGAGTGGCTATCGCAATTTACCGCGTATTGAGACAAATAAAGTGCGAGGTGGCATGTGTCTTGTGCTTGCCGAAGGATTACTGCAGAAAACTAAGAAGATAAAAGCCTATGTGGATACTCTGAAGATTGATGGCTGGGAATGGCTTGACTCGCTCATTCCTGAGGTTAAGGAAGAGAAGTTCACACTGGAACCGTCTTACAAGTATATGAAAGATATTCTTGCGGGAAGACCTATTTTTTCATATCCCTCTGCAAGGGGAGGGTTCAGACTTCGCTATGGAAGATGCCGTGCAGGTGGTCTTGCTACGGTGAGTGTGAATCCCGCAACCATGTATCTCCTGAATCAGTTCATTGCGATAGGTACACAGTTGAAACTGGAAAGACCCGGAAAGGCTGGAGGTATGACATCCTGCGATAGCATTGAAGGTCCCATTGTGCTGCTTGATAATGGAGATCTGGTGCAGGTCAATACTTGGGAAAGAGCGAGGGAACTGTATTCGAGGGTTCGCGAAATTGTAGATGTGGGTGAGATTCTGATCCCGTATGGCGAATTTCTTGAGAACAATCATCCTCTAGTTCCCGGGGCATATGCCATCGAGTGGTGGCAGCAGGAAGCGGAAAGAGCAGGATACCATGGAGAGATAAAAGATGCCTTTGAAGCCTTTAGAATTTCGGAAGAGTATGGAATACCTCTGCATCCTGATTACAATCTCTTCTGGCATGATATTGCTCTGGAGGACTTGGAGCGTTTATCCAGGTATGTGGAAACCCATGCCTCTTGGGAAGATGGAAAACTGCATATTGAGAAAGAGCCATGGGTAAAGGATATTCTGGTTACCCTTGGAGCCCTTCACAGGGAGCGCGAGAACTATATTCTCGACAGATATGCCTATTCTCTGCTCCGTGGTCTTGGGCTGGATATAAAGGATGGTAAAATATTCAGAGTTCGTAGCCTCATTTCCGGGGGAATTATGGATGTTGTGTCGCACCTTTCTGGAGTGAGAATAAAGCCCCGGGCACCCACAAGAATAGGGGCTAGGATGGGCAGGCCTGAGAAGGCAGCACCCCGTAAGATGAAACCTCCTGTGCATTCGCTATTTCCTGTGGGCGAGAGTGGGGGTATGAGAAGATTGATAACCGATGCAGTTAAGAAGGGAGTTATAGCGATAGAAGTGGGACAGAGAAAATGTCCCTCATGCGGCGTGATTACCTTCCTCCCTGTATGTCCTAAATGTGGAGAGCGTACAATATTTCGGGGAGATATAGGTATAATAAAAATAAATCTCCAGGATTATTTTGAGAAGGCACAGGAGAATTTGAGGGAGAGAGTTACGTGGGATATTAAAGGTGTTAAAAAGATGATGTCCCATGAGCATCTACCCGAGAGACTCGAGAAAGGGATACTGAGGGCAAAGCATGAGGTCTATGTTTTCAAAGATGGAACGGTGAGATTTGATATGAGTGATATAGCCATAACCCATTTCAGACCAAGCGAAGTGGGACTTACCGTGGAGAAAGCCCGAGAACTCGGCTACACGCATGATTATCTTGGAAATGACCTGAAAAGCGGAGAGCAAATCTGCGAGTTAAAGGTGCAGGATATAATCATCCCTAGACATGCAGGAGACTACTTAGTGAAGGTTGCAAATTATGTGGACGATATGCTTGAGAAGTTTTACAAGATGCGCAGATTCTACAATGTAAGAACCTGCGAAGACCTTATCGGGCACCTTGTAATAGGTCTTGCGCCCCATACCTCGGCTGGCATTCTTGGACGTATAATTGGATTCTCGGATGCCCATGTGGGCTTTGCTCATCCATTCTTCCACGCTGCTAAGCGTAGGAACTGCGATGGTGATGAGGATTCCATAATGCTTCTTCTTGAGGGATTGCTGGATTTCTCACGTAAATTTTTACCATCAACCCGGGGCGGGCTGATGGACGCACCACTTGTTCTTACCACCCGTATTACACCGAGCGAGATTGATAAGGAGGCATTGAATGTGGACGTCATGCCCAGATATCCTATTGAGTTCTATGAGGCAGCAGAGCAGTTTAAAAAACCTGATGAAGTTAAAGACATTATGGATTTTGTGAAGAAGCGTCTCGATACTCCACGGCAGTATGAGGGGTTCAAGTTCACCCATGACACTATGGACATAAATGTAGGGGTGCTCAAATCTGCCTACAAGGTTCTGGGCAGTATGGAGGAGAAAATGGAGAGTCAACTGGAACTGGCAAAGAAGATAAGGGCGGTTGATGAGCACGATATGGCGGGGCGTATAATC
The DNA here is from genome assembly GCA_015522955.1 of DHVE2 group archaeon. Lineage (GTDB taxonomy): Archaea > Thermoplasmatota > Thermoplasmata > Thermoplasmatales > Aciduliprofundaceae > S014-41. The sequence goes on along the minus strand of WALG01000168.1, from coordinate 1,889 downwards.
GCGCACCACTTCATTCCGGACATAATGGGCAATCTTAAGAAATTCGGCACACAGAAGTTCAGATGCAAGAAATGCAATGCCAAGTTCCGCAGAGTGCCCTTGAGCGGTAAATGCCCGTACTGCGGGGGAGAACTGACCCTTACAGTTTATGAAAAGAGTGTGAAAAAATATCTTGATAAGGCACTGAAACTCGCTGAAGAGTACAGTGTGGCCCCTTATCTTAGGCAGAGAATCCTGGTACTTAAAGAGTCTGTTGACTCACTCATGAGTGAAGAGGAAGAGAAAACTAAAATAACCCTTGAGTCCTTTATGGGTGTATGATGGCAAATCTATTTGTAATAGGTCCCGCAGGAAGTGGAAAAAGTACGTTCACTGCGGCATTTCGTGAGTGGATGATTAAAAATGAGTATGAAGCAATAACGGTGAATCTTGACCCGGGGGCAGAGTCGCTCCCCTATCTTCCCGATATTGATATTCGTGATATTTTTGACCTTCACACAATTATGGATGAGTATCAACTGGGCCCCAATGGGGCTCAGGTTGTCGCCGCCGACATGATTGCAAATGTTGTTGAAGAATTGAAATCTGAGATAGAGGGTTATGAGAGTGATTATGTAATATTTGATACCGCCGGGCAACTGGAACTCTTTGCATTCAGGGCTGCCAGCAAGTTCATAGTGGATTTTCTAGGGGAGGAGCGCAGCATGCTCGCATTTCTTTTTGACCCTGCACTGGCAAAGTCACCCTCTGGATTTGTATCACTTCTCATGCTCTCATCCTCAGTTTATTTTAGATTCTATCGTCCCTACATAAACATTCTTTCCAAGGTGGATATACTTAGCGATGAGGAACTGCAGAATATAGGGGAATGGAGTCAGGATTGGAACGCATTGTATCTCTCGCTTCTCAAAGAAAATCCTGGGATGCATAAAGAACTCAGCATAGAACTTTTCAAGGCACTGGAGAATGTGGATGTGTTCAGAACTTTGTATCCCACCTCAGCACGGATGCTCTATGGATATGAGGATATCTATAATGCACTACAAATGATATCTGCAGGTGGAGAGGACCTGGAAAAGAGATGAAAAAATTATATCAGCAACTCCATGGCTGTGATAAGGGATATGAGGTCCACACCTTCAGCCTTGAGGGCATCCTTTCCCCCTTCCTGGCGGTCCACCACGCATATAACTCTTTGAACCTTGAGCCCCTCGTCCCTGAGAATTTTAATGGCTCTGAGTACGGAGCCTCCGGTGGTTACCACATCCTCGATAATATCCACCACGGAACCCTTTTCAAAATCTCCCTCTATAAGTTTTCTTGTGCCATGTGATTTGCTCTCTTTGCGGATTATGAGGTAATCTCTGCCGGTTTCCAGTGCGGTTGCCACGGTAAGGGGCACAGCGCCCAGTTCCACACCTGCAAGGTAATCACCCTGCACATATTTTCCAAGTTGTTTTGCAAGATATCTCAGGGTATCTACTTTTGTACTGGCTTTTTTTATATCCACATAGTACTTGCTTCTCTTACCTGACGCTAGTATAAAATCACCAAATCGCACCGCTCCTGATTTTACCAGCATCTCTCTGAGCATAGATACCCATGGCCTCTATGGATTAAAATTTTCTGGACGTATAAATTCATCCAAGGCATTTGCCACCAGATTACGCTGTCTGGTATCAATCTTCTCCATATGCGCTTTAAGAAACTCTGCAAAATCTCTCATTTCCTCTCTTGTACCCTCCACCTTGAATGTATCCTCGGGATACTCACTTTTCAGCAGTGAAATGACCATAAAACTGGAAAGTTTTTCAAATCCGTAAACCTCCACCACGATTCTCCCATCATAGGATTCAATGCGTCTTTGTGCCTCGGGGATACCCATAAGG
>WALG01000167.1 GCA_015522955.1 DHVE2 group archaeon | reverse complement strand
ATAAACGCATTACCCCGCAACGAGGTGATTAGAATGGACTTTGCAGCGTTCCTGTTTACTATAGGATTTGCACTGGTCTTTGCAAAAATATTCGACTCACTGTTTGAGCGTGTCAATCTTCCAGGGGTTCTAGGGGAGTTGATTTTTGGAGTCATAATCGGGAGTTTTGTTCTCTATGGCTATTTTTTTGGTACTGGTTTTGATCAATGGGTACATAACTGGCTGGTGATAAGGTCGAATACTCCATTCGAGGGTGTAGAACCTGTAAAATTCGTTGCTGATTTAGGTATTATCATGCTTCTTTTCATTGCAGGTCTTGAAACCAATGTGGAGCAGTTGAAATCAACAGGTAAGGTGGCTACTATATCCACGGTTCTCGGCGTGTTTGTGCCTCTTATTCTGGGATTTTTCTTTGGCCTCATGCTCGGCTATCCTACCCGGGAGAGTTTTGTTCTAGGCGTGCTTCTCACTGCTACCAGTATCGGGGTTACTGTTAGAACAATGATGGATATCCATGTTCTCTCAACGGATGTGGGTGCAGCATCACTGAGCGCCAGTGTAATGGATGATTTTTTGGGTATATTTCTCATCATATTCGCGGTGGGAGGAGGAAGTTTGCTTGTGTTTGGTATAAATCTTACAGTGTTTCTGATTGTAACCCTCATTGCAGCATGGTACTATATGCCTCAGATTACAAAGTTTGTGAGCAAGTATATACACACTGAGAAAGCCATGCTGGGAGTTCTGATGGGTGTGATGCTCCTGTTCTCAGCATTTGCTCAGTACAGTATCACTGCTGCTATTGAGGGCGCCTATTTTGCAGGCATAACTCTCAGTAGGGTGAAAGAAAAAAGGATAATAACTGAGGATGTGAAAGCCATAGGCTATGGCTTTCTTATCCCCCTGTTCTTTGTATACACTGGAGCACAGTTGGATGTCGGTGTATTTCTAAAAAAAGATGCCCTTGTGCTGGCTACGGTGATACTTCTTGCAGCCATATTTGGAAAAATACTTGGTCGCGGCATAGGTGCAAGAATAGGTGGATTTAACTGGCACAAGTCCTGGCAGATGGGAATCGGTTCCATACCGCGAATGGAAGTGGCTCTGGTATCTCTTACTGTTGCAATAACCTCTCCAACACATCCCATACCGCCACAGCATGTGCCCCTATTCTTAGCCGCCACCATGGTATTTGTGATTGTCACAACGCTTCTTACACCTCCACTGCTGAAATGGTCCTTCAGGAAGGAGATAATGGAGATGAAGGAAAAAGCACTTAAATCCTCTTAAAGCGCCCTAACAGGGGCTCATATATTTCACCTTTTTCTTGAAGATTCAGGAGTATTTCGTCCAGTTTCTCCGCATCAAGCCCAGATTTTTCCAGCAATTTTTCATAGGATGCACCCTTGTTATCATCATTGAGTTCGTCTATGAGTTTCAGGATTTTTTCTTCCATCTCTGTGCTCTCGATCTCTTCTTCCTCTTCCTCCTCCACACCCGGCAACTCATAACCCATGGCTTTGTACTCAGGAAGCAGATGTTTAAGTGAGTCCTTGAGCATCTCCATATACTTCGCTACATTGATTTTCTCATAGAACTTTATTGCGTCTATAACACCTTCTGCTATTCTCCTTGAAAATCCAAGATCCATAAGAGCCTGTAGTGTTGGCTCATCCATTTTAAGTGCCTCATTCATTGCGTCTATTCTTATTTTCAATCTTCTGGCGGTATCGAAGACCCAGTAGTCACGAAGTATCTCACTCACAACCTTCACCTTTTCAGGTACGATGGATATATACATAAGTTCTTCATTAGGTTTGTATACATTTATTTTACCCACCACAGCGAGGAATTGTGGCACCTTTACAGTTTCCAGAATTTGTCTTGAGTCGGGATTGAATCTCCCGGCAAGAACGTAAAATGCACCTGTATGGTCTGCCACTCTGGCTTTTACAACCTCGTCAGTGAGCAATCGCACCTCTGTCAATACACCAACTACAAATATCCTGCTTATTTTGGCACCCAGTGGCGTAACTATGTAACTGGGCATCTTTGGCTCTTTCGCTTTTATATAATATTTCGATGCGTTAAATTCCGAGGAGAATACCCTCCATGCAGGTTCCCTTGGCATTTTTACCACCCCAGATCCTCCAGCATGGTCTCAGCCTTCTTGGCGATATCATCTATATCCAGAAACTCAAAACTCTTTACAAGAAGTGTCAACCCATATTTTTCCTTGCTTATGGCATTGCCTCTCACTCTCATGGGCATGGCTATGAGT
>WALG01000166.1 GCA_015522955.1 DHVE2 group archaeon | reverse complement strand
CTGAATAGGAGAAGCATTACTATTCCTGTTATTATTACCCCTTTGAACATATCCACCCCTCAGGTTATATATGAGAATTACTGTATTTAAGAGTTTCTTCATCAAACATGAATAATTTTAGATTCTTAATATGATACAGTAGGTGCACTTGTTCTTTATTGATAGTTTGCTTATATATGCTCGCTTGTATCCATGATAATGACTTTCTAAACTCTGCTCTTACATCTCTTGAAGATAGGGTTTAATGTCCGCATTCTATGATACCTAAAACTTAAAGTTTTTAAAGCGCATATCAGTGTGTGATAGTATCCACCGATGTTGGAGGAACATTCATAGATTTCGTAGTGATTGAAAATGGAAAACTTCTGGCATACAAGAAACTTAGAGGCAAGGAAATAAAAAGAGATATTGAGGAGGAATTAGGCCCGGTGAAAGAGTTTCATCATGGTACCACAGTAGGTATAAATGCTCTTCTGGAAAGAAAAGGAGAAAAGGTCACACTCGTTACCACCAAAGGATTTGGAACCTTATACAGGATAGGAAGGCAGAGGAGATTGAATCTTTATTCCCTTACTCCCAGGAGAGAGAAACTCCCTGTGGAACAGGTTCTCGAGATAGAGGAAAGAACTCTGCATACAGGTGAGATTTTAAAACCTCTTGACGAGGAGAGACTGAGAGATGTGATGGAGCAGATAAATGGCAAATCAGTATGTGTTGTTCTCCTCAATTCTTACGCCAATCCTGCCAACGAAATAAGGGCCAAGGAGATTCTGAAAGAGAGATTCCAAAACGTATTCATAAGTTCCGAGGTTAGGAGAGAAATCAGAGAGTATGAAAGACTATCAACCACCGTTGTAGAAGCGTATATAAATCCGGTGGTAAAGGATTATCTTCTCTCGCTGAGTCATCTGGGAAATAATTTCTATGTGATGCAGTCCAATGGTGGAAAAAATACTATTGAAAGAATTAAAGGTATTGCAACCCTTATGTCTGGACCTGCTGGAGGATTGGCGGCTGCCGAATATTTCTCACATCTTTTAAGCATACCCAATATAATAACATACGATATGGGTGGCACTTCCGCGGATGTTGGTGGCATTGTAAAGGGGCATCCCTTATACACATCCCAGATAGAGGTTGACGGGATGCCCATAAGAGTAACTTCCATGGATATCATCAGCATAGGTGCAGGAGGAGGTAGCATTGCCTGGCTTGATGATGGTCTGAGATTGCACGTAGGACCTAAAAGCGCAGGGGCTGTACCAGGGCCAGCCTGCTATGCTCGCGGAGGCAAAAATTTCACTGTAACCGATGCAAACCTTCTGCTTGGAATTCTAGGCAGGGGAATTTCCGGTGTGCTTCTCAAAAAGGATTTTGCAATCTCTGCGGGTAAAAAAATAGCACAGGAAATAAATCTTGATGTGGAAGAACTGGCAGAAGGGGTGCGACGCATAGTGAACACCAATATGAGTGCAGCAATAAAGAAGATAAGTATAGGAAAGGGATACGATCCTCGAAACTTTGTTCTTGTGGCCTATGGAGGTGCAGGTCCTATGCACGCCACCTCACTGGCGAAAGAAGTGGGAATAAGAAAAGTTCTTGTGTCTCCAATGCCAGGGGCGTTTTCCTCTCTGGGTGTGCTACTCTCCCCGATAAGATACGATTACACAAAAACATTCTATATGAAATATGAGGATGCTATGCCCCTTATAGAGAAGGAACTTAGAAAATTTGAGATGCAGGTGAAATCTATGATGAAAAATTATGAGATTCGTGTAAATCTGCAGATGAGATATCGCGGTCAGGGACATGAGATAGAAGTTCCTTTACGGGAGGATTCGAAAACTCTGTTTGAAAAACTTCACAGAGAACTTTACAACTTCACAATGGATGATGAAGTATACGTGATAAACGCCATTTTTGTAGCCACGATGCATAGAAATATACCGATTCCTAGGGTGAAAATAAAAGAAAACTGTGTGAAAGAATGGAGAACTTACAAATTTGAGAATAAGATTCCAGTTTATGATACATCCCATTTTAGAGAATGTACCGGCCCATGCATAATCGAGGAAAAAACGAGCACTGTGCTTGTAGAGGAGGGCTGGAAAGCAAGAATGGGAAAGTTTGGAGAGATACTTATGGAGTGGTCAGGATGAACCCCATAGAATTTGAGATATTGAATGGAAAAATGATCTCAATTGCGGAACAAATGGGGGAACTACTTAAAAGGAGTGCATACTCCCCAAATATAAGGGAGAGACTTGATGCTTCCTGTACGGTTTTTTCTCCACAGAGAGAACTAATAGCGCAGGCTGAGCATATACCTGTGCATCTGGGTTCCATGCATATCCCCCTTAAAACTTTGGAGGATTTTGAAGAAGGTGACCAGATTATTTTGAATGACCCTTCCATGGGAGGCACTCATCTTCCAGACATTACAATCTACAAACCCGTGTATGCAGATTCTAAACTTGTTGGATTTGTTGGCACCCGCGCGCATCACGCCGATATTGGTGGTATATCCCCTGGTTCCATGCCGGGCAGTTCGCAAAGCATATTTCAGGAGGGTTTGATAATTCCCCCCGTTAAGATTGTTAGAAAAGGTGAAGTTTCAAAGGATGTGATGTCTCTGATACTCTCAAATACAAGAACTCCACTGGAAAGAAAGGGTGATTTGCAGGCACAAATAAGTGCCAACAACTATGGTGCATCCAAACTTGTAGAGTTTGTGGAAACATATGGGATAAAAAAATACGAGGAATATATGGAGCATCTGAAAGAATACACCAGAAGAATCATGAATTCACGTCTTGAAAATTTTCCATGTGAAACTGTGAGCGCTGAGGATTACCTCGAAATTGGCGATTCCTTAGTCACTATAAAGACAGCATCATGGATAGACTCAAAGATACGCGTAGATTATACTGGCACCTCCCCTGCGGTGAGGGAAAATATCAACGCACCTCTCGCTGTCACGCTATCTGCAACATATTTTTTCTTTCGCACAATTCTTGGGTCAGATATACCTGTAAACTCTGAATTTTATTCTTTCTTTGATGTGCGTGTTCCAAAAAATTCAATTCTAAATCCTCCTCCAAGATATCCTGTTGTGGGTGGCAACGTTGAAACCTCGCAACGCATAGTGGATACCCTGCTTCTTGCATACTCAAAAATATTATTCCTGCCGGCCCAATCCCATGGAAGTATGAACAACATTGCCTTTGGGAATGAAAGATTCACATATTACGAAACCTTGGGTGGCGGAGCGGGTGCGTTTCAGAACTATAATGGCGAGGATGGTATTCACGTTTATATGACAAACACAAAAAATACACCTGTGGAGATTATAGAAGCAGAATATCCCCTTATGGTCAAGGAGTATCGTCTTCGCGAGGATTCGGGTGGCAGAGGAAAATGGCATGGAGGAGCGGGCATAGTCAGGCACTATATGGCACTGGAAGATTGCACCTTCACTGTTATAAGCGAGAGAAGAAAAATATGTCCAAGAGGGGCTCGAGGTGGAGAACCGGGTGCTCCGGGTATCAATATTCTTCGTCGGGGAGATAAAGAGATTACTCTAAAGAGCAAGGATACTGCCGCTCTCAGGAAAGGGGATGAAATAATCATATTAACCCCTGGAGGAGGAGGCTTTGGAAAAAAATAAGGATTGATGGAGAAAGAATTTTTATATTCCTAATTGCATTATCGTGCATTGATACCCAAGGATAGAATGTTCTACAAATTCGCATTTTACGGGTTTCTGAAGAATCTTAGATTATTTGAACCTTTCCTTTACCTTTTCTTCTTGGCCGCACATCTCTCTTATGTGGAGATTGGTGCCCTTATAAGCATACGTGAAATCTCAACAACGATACTGGAGATACCCACAGGGGTCTATGCAGATGCTTTTGGCAGGAGAAAATCCATGCTAATGTCCATGGCTTCATATATGATTTCCTTTGCTCTCTTCTTCCTCTTTCCATATTTCTGGATTTTCGCTGTAGCAATGGTTCTTTATGCTCTGGGAGATGCATACAGAACAGGTACCCATAAGGCAATGATTCTGGAATACCTCAAAATCAAGGGCATTCGAGATAAAAAGGTGGAGTACTATGGCTCTACCAGGGCATATTCGCAACTGGGCTCCGCAGTCAACTCTCTCCTAGCCGCTGCAGTGGTTTTCTATAGTGGCAATTATAGATACATTTTCCTTCTCACCATACTTCCCTATATCTTTAACTTTTTCAATCTTGCCACATATCCTCAGGAATTGGATGGAGAGATTGTGGGTAGGATAGAAAGAGGAAAAATAAAGGAGCAATTGAAATCCACTTTACGAGATTTTATCTCCATGTTTAAAAACAAGATTGTGCTTAAGGCCATTATGAACTCTACAATATTCTCCTCAAGTTACGAGGCAACCAAAGATTATCTGCAACCCGTGCTGCAAACCTTCGCACTTTCCCTGCCAATATTCCTGTTTCTGAGTGGAAAGCAGAGAACTGCAGTTGTGGTTGGAATAGTGTATTTCTTTATCTATCTCCTTACCAGTTACTCTTCAAAAAATGCATACAAGATTGCATCTCGCATAGGAAATCTCGGTAGAGCGATAAATCTCACCCTTCTCCTTGCGGGGATATTCTTAATCTTTGCTGGATTCTTTTATCACATAGACCTTTATCTGCTCTCCATACTATTTTTCCTGCTTCTCTACGTGTTCCATAACATAAGGAGACCTATGAACGTGGGATACATAAGTGACCAGATAAAAAGCAGAGTGATGGCTTCAGGCTTGAGCGTGGAGTCGCAGGTTAAAACCCTCCTTGCCTCTGGCTTGGCTCTATTTATGGGCTTTCTTGCAGATTTATTTGGTGTGGGTATGGCTCTCCTCCTTACAGGTCTAGTAATACTTCTTATCTCACCACCATTCTTCGTGGAAGAAAAAGTTAAATCCCATAGGTAATTTGGGATATCATGACCAAGAGAAGAATTTCTTGGGCCCGTGTGGTGGGTATATCTATAGGTATAATAATCTCAGCACTTATTACTCCTTACATTCTGGTAATTATAGGCCTAATTGTTATGGTTATAGGTGGATTTTCTATGAGTCCAACAATAAATTTATTCAGATTCAGAAAACATCATTTTTTTTCCTCTGCAGATATTGATGTAGGTACACTGGAAGAAGACAATGAGAAAATAATGAATATACCTTGGAGAGATTGTATAGTAATTTTCCTGATAGGATTTGGAATTTTCTTCCTTGGTCTGGTACTCATGAGCCTAGGGTGGAAGGGAGTAATATTCCTGATTTAAAAAAAGTGAAAAATCAGGCAAGAGCCTTGATCTGTGGTATCTCTACGCCCACGATATCATCGCTTATTTCATATACCAGACTGAGAATCTCTGCAACCATTTCCGCCCTTCTTCCCTTCATTTCCCACATGGCCGCTTCTAAATCCTCTACCGTATGTGATTTTAACCATGCCTCAACTTCATGTGAGGGCTTAAGTATTTTCATTTATTACACCTCCGTCATATCTATGTCAGACAAATATATGACACAGTAGTATTTAAATGTTTCGCAGAAAATTACCATAAGGCGGGAATTCACATTCTGAGTGATGATATGACATCCATTTTATTCATTATTCTTCCAAGCAAAATCGCTGCGAAAATAAAGAACATGCCGAATATAGTTAGGCCAAGCAGTATGACATTTAGTACGACACTACTGGTCCAGTGAGGTGGCAGAATCATCCCGAAGATTTTTGCGCCAGTGAAGATTGCTATGGGTGCAGATAAGGCAAGACCTGCAAGGGAAGAGAGGGCGATCAAGGGAGAAAATTCCTTGTAAACATGGGAGTTGGGCATGCCCATGGCCTTCAGTATACCCGTGGGGCGGAGTTCTCCGATAACATGCGTGATTCCAAGGAGAAGAATTATTAAAAGCGTGGAGAGAATCACTATGGAGAAAAGGGCGAGAACGAAATTCTCCATCTGCTTGAGATTCTGATATCCCGGCCCATTCTCGCCTTCCCAGGTGTTGAACTGCAGGATTTGCGCGTTTTTCCTCAAATATTCGGAAAGGGCAGTGGAATCTTTGCATTTCATAAAAACGAAGAGGGTTTTTCCCCTATGTTGAGTGAGAACCATGGGAGACGAGGTGATATAAAAATAAGAGGCTGCAACTGTGTAATTTTTTCCCTCTATAGTTATCCGGGAACCTGGAGGGATATCCATTCCAAGAACTATAACTTTACCCTTCTCAGGAGATTTTATTCCAAGGGTTTTGAACTCGCCATACCCATTGAATACCCTGATCTCCTTTCCTCCGTACTTCATAACCGCGGGATCGTAGTACTGATAATCCACCACTTTTCCATAGCGAGATATGCCTTCAAGAGTCGCGTTCTTTGCCACCACAACTGTATCTCCGTGGGAGAGAAAAGAGTTGAAATTTTCCAATACGCTTCCTATCGCGCTTATGGAAAAATTAAATCCAGTGCCTATAAGTAGGAATATTATGAGGACGACAAGCACCTTTTTCTCCGACTTTAATTTTCTAAGAAGTGTTTTCAGTAGCATGCAGCATCCCATCCTTGAGATATATCAGTTCATCCCCCATTTTGAAAAATTCGCGCTCATGGGTTGCCACTATCACCGTAGTCCCTTTTTTGTTTATTCTTTTAAGGATATCCCATATTCTCTCCTTGTTCTTCCAGTCTAGATTGGCGGTGGGCTCATCCGCCAAAAGATATTTAGGCTCATTTGCAAGGGCGCGGGCAATCGCAACTCTCTGCATCTCTCCGCCGCTCATATGCACGGGTTTCTTGTCTGTTAGATGCTCTCCGTTCACAAGTTTTAATAACTGCCTTGCCCGCTCTTCTAGGTTTTTTACCTTCTTGGAGTATCTCATGGGCAGCATTACATTCTCCTTCCCCGTTAGATAGGGAACGAGATAGAAGAACTGAAAAACTATTCCCATGTTTTCAAGTCTGAATCTGCGGCGCTCCTTCTCCTTCATTCTGGCAAGATTCTTTCCATCCACGCTAACGTTTCCCTTTGTGGGTAAATCGATGCCTGCCAGAAGATTTATGAGCGTTGTTTTCCCGCTCCCCGAGGAGCCGGCAATCACATAGAATTTTCCCTCCTCAAATCTGAGTGTAAGATCCTTAAGTGCGTAAATCTTCCCTATTTTGTAATATTTTGTAACCTTTTTCACCTCAATCATGGCACCTCACCTTTCCCACCCATTAACTTAAGAATTCATAAATAGGAAGAGATATATTATTTTTTGCCATTTTGCCTAACTTATCTTTTTAGGGTTTACTTATGGAATTACGTCCACACCCACATTTATCCATGCATCCTCTCCGATTTTATGGAATCCATATCTTCTGTAGAGATTGATTGCAACGTGATTATCACTTCTAACCCAGAGAATAACTCGCTTGGTATGTTTTGAGGCAATGCTCATAAAATGCCCAACAACACGGGTTGCAAGACCCTGCCCACGATATTCTTTTTTAGTGATTACTGCCCCAAGAACCCATACCTCTGGGAGATATGCAAGTGCAGAGGCAGAACTTACCGCAAAGCCATCTCTTATTATCCCGTAGGTAATGGCTTTTCTCACCAGATAATCAGGGTTCTGAAAAAGACGTGAAAGTAGGGATGCATCTCTTATTTCCTGAACCTCAGGATCCAGAAAATAAAATCTGGGCTCTGCAGCCATAACATCTATCCGATATATATCATGCCTGCCGCCCCATAGATCACGATAAGAGTAGGGCATATGCACTATGGCCTTTTCCTCCTGAAAATATTCCAGTAGTCTCTCCACAGATTCACGGGTACCCTGGAGTATCACGCTTGGTACCGCTGCACCCCTGTATATCAGCATATAACCCTGTATACCATTTTCCCAATCAACATAGAAATCAGTATTTTCTCTCTCCTCTCTCAGATCCCAAAGTGTAAATGCATGTCGATTTGCGTCCTTCAGACAATACTCCTCTAAGGTCTCAAGATGCTGGTTTTTTACTATCATCCAAGAGTGTAATAGAAATTTATTATTTTAACATATCTCACGAATTTTATCATTGGTGATAATCAGGGGATAAATTTTAAATTCGTAAATGAGAAATACAGAGTATGCTTCAAAAAATAGCGCCAACGGGAATTAAGAAATTAGATGAGGCCATGGGTGGAGGTTTTCCAAGGGATGGAATCTCCCTCCTGGTGGGTCCATCGGGTATAGGTAAGACCATTCTTGCAGTCCAATGGCTCGCAGAAGGTGCCAGAAATGGAGAGAACTGCATCTATATCTCAACAACGATACCTGCCGAGGCAATTGTGGTGTACTATGGAAATATGCCCTTTCTCAGGGATGCAGTAGATAAGATAGAGTGGCGTGATATGTACCTGAGTCCTAGAGATCTGGTCCCGTTCACGAAGGAAAAGATGCTGAAAATATTCAACATGATTATGCCCGACTATTTTGATGAGAATCTGAACCTCAAAAAACGCATTGATAGGCTCGTGATTGATAGTTTAACCACTATAGAAGAAATAGTCGGAGATCCCTCCATGTTCAGATATCTCGGAGCAACATGGATAAGGTTCTTCCACGAGAAGAAAATCGCAACGCTTCTCATAGAGGAGGTGGACTTTGACTTCAAGAAACGAGCAGGAGAGATGAGAAACTTCAGCGAGGCAACAATAATGATGGACTATATGGAGCACATGAACCTTCATATGCGGGCAATGAAAATCATTAAGAGGTATGGCTACAATCATCCTACCTACTGGATGCCTTTCCACATACGAGAAGAGGGAATCAAACTATGACCAAACTAAAGGAAATTATTGACGATATTATAGACGAATCCATCATAGTTCTCGTCCTCACAAAGCCAGAGATGAGAAGCGTTATTGGATACAAAATAGTGGCAGAACTTCTCAAGGAAGACAATGTGGGTGGGCTCTACGTGGCCCTGAATGTGCCTCATACAACAGTGGAAAGAGTGGTAAGAAAAATGGGTGCTGACCCCTCCAAAATATTTTTCATCGATTGCATAACAGCCTCCATAAAACCTGTGCAGGAAAGGGAAAACGTGATATATCTTGACAGTCCCCGGCTTGTGCTTTTGGAAGGCGCGATAAGGCATGGACTTCAAGTTCTGGATAAGGAAAGAAATTTTGTTTATATAGAGTCCGTAAGCACATTCCTGGCCTACAACTCGTATCAAGCGTTCATAAAATTTCTGAGGACAATAACTAATGAGATTCGCCTCTATGGGCTCGTCGGGATAATATTCCTCCTTGATAAGGAACTTGAGGACGTTGAGTACAGTCAGGTTTCAACCTTCGTGGATGATATAATAGATCTCAGAGATGTAACTCGGGATGAACTGGAAATTTAACGTATCCCATACTTTTTTCGAAGTGCAGATTCTACATCCACGCCTAGGAGATTTGCCGCAGAGAGAAGCCAAGCAAATACATCCGCTATTTCCTCCTCAATTCCCTTGTTTTCCCTAACAGCCTTGTAAAGTTCTCCTACTTCTTCACCAAGCCACACGAGATTTGGATATATACCTCTTTTTCTGTCTCTCTCACCGAACATATTATCTATTATTCTCTGCGCCTCGGAGATTTCCATACATTGTGAAAAACTCATCAATATTTAATCTTATCTTGATTTTCTTCTTTGAAAATCTTACAATCATTTTGCCATAAATATTATATATCCTTTTAACATCAGCAATTATGAACCTGAAAAAGGTGATGGCAGATAAAATCTTGATATTATTTATAGCCACAGTGGTTATCGTAGGTACTCTTGCCGTTGGAGTAGAATTGTATAGTGCACCTATAGCAAATGTCCATGGTGAGGTTAAAAAAGCAGATATTCAAAGTAAAACAATGGATATATCCCTAGGAGATCTCAATTCGGGAGAGAGATTTCAGAAGATTAAAAATTCATACAATGCTTTTGTCATAAATAACGTTACAAAAGTGAAAATAAATATCAACGTTCAAAATTTTGATGAAAAAGAACGAGCAGCATTTAAAAACATCAACGTTACCATCATAATCGGTGATCATCATCAAAACGGAACATGGGATGAGTATATAAACGGAACAATAAATCTTTTAGAGGCGCAAAACCTATCCGGGACTCTGCAGGGTAATCATGAGTACGACGTAAAAGTAGTGGTGGAAGGCATTGTTGGCTATCCCTCAGAGAACGTGAACGTGGAATTCTCCTTGGTCATCACGGTGGAATCTCCCTGAGTTACATCTTCATGTTCTCTCTAACCATGGAAATCAGTGTTTCAAGGATTATTTCATTCAATTTTTCACCCAAGGCCCCAGAGGAGCCGTGGGGGTCGCTGAACGTTGCATAGGGTACAAATTTCTGATAATCTGGGATTACGAGATACTTACCTATCTCCCTTTTCTCAAACTTTACTTCGCTTTTCACTAGTTCAGGTCTAATGGCCATAATCCTGGAGGTCTCAATAACACCAGCGTGGGAATCATCCCATGGTATCTTGGTAACTCCCTCTTTATGAGATATTTCTTTACCACGATACTCGTAGGCAATATAATAATCTGAGAGAAGCATTATTCTTGCATCTTCATACTCACGGGCAACTTTCTCGCATGCGAGTCTCAGGGCAGCCATGTGATTGCTGCTAGCATGTCCTGAAAGTACCAGAACCCGCCGGATTCCCTGTTTAACAACTGTCTGAAGAATATCTGCTGCAAGATTTTTCAGGGTATCAAATCCTATACTTATGGTTCCCGGAAAGGATGCAAGACTATCGGTCCATCCGTAATGAATTGGAGGAAGAATTATGGCATTGAGTCTTTTGGCCAATTCCTCAGCAATCCAGAGAGGCTGAAACATATCGGTTCCCAGGGGAAGATGATGACCATGGGCCTCCACACTTCCTATGGGAAGAATTACCAGAGGCTCCTCTTTTATTTTGTCCTCTATCTCTTGATATGTGTATTCATCCCAATACAGTCTGTTCATCCTTCTTCACCTCCATAACATACGTCTCATCCTCAAGCCATGTTGTGAAACCATGAACTTCGCAGTAATATATGTTTAACTTCTCGTTGTATCTCGCCTTTTTACCACATATCATACATCTCATTTCTATTCCTCCTTCTCTCATATCTGAGACTGACCTCCTAGAGCCTCAAGCAGTTCCTCTTTCCAGTTCTTCTTATACTCCATCTTTTTGAGCCGAAGCCATAAAGAGAGGGCTTCGCTTATCACATGATCCCTATCCAAGGCATACCCCATCTCCACAAAGAGATCCACCTGATTCAGAAGATTTCGGGGTATCTTAACCCGCAGTTTAGCACGATGCCACTCCTCCGTTTTCTCTTCCACATACTCCTGAAGCAGTTCTCTTATAAGTTCAGATATTGTTTTACCATCTTTTTCACACAAATCTCCAACACGAACCTTTAATTCATCAGGAATTCTTGCCGCTATTATCATGACAATCACTGTTTAACTTCTGTTAAACAGATATCACTCAAGCATATATTTGGGTTTTGGTAAAAGAGTTGATAAAATATGGGCATACTTGAATGCGAAAGTGATTTATAAATTGCAACAATCACGAAAATATTAGAGGTGCATTCAATGAAGATGAAGGAAAGGGCTATTGATGATGAGATGAAAAATTCTTACATGGACTACGCCATGAGTGTAATTGTATCCCGAGCGTTACCTGATGTGAGGGATGGTCTCAAACCTGTGCATCGCCGTATTCTCTACGGGATGCATGAACTTGGGCTTTTGCATAACAAACCCTACAAAAAAAGTGCAAGAATAGTGGGAGAGGTGATGGGTAAGTATCACCCACATGGGGATCAGGCCATTTACAACACCTTAGCCAGAATGGCGCAGGATTTCTCAATGCGTTACCCGCTTGTGGATGGCCAAGGGAACTTTGGGAGCATTGATGGAGATGCCCCTGCAGCCATGAGATATACCGAAGCAAGACTTTCAAAGATTGCAGAGGAGATGCTTAAGGATATTGATATGGACACCGTGGACATGATGCCAAATTTCGATGGCACCCTTCAGGAGCCTGCGGTTCTCCCTGCAAGAATTCCCAATCTTCTTATAAATGGTAGCAGTGGAATAGCAGTGGGAATGGCCACAAATATGCCACCACATAATCTCAATGAGATTGTGGATGCAATGGTATATCTTATAGACAATCCCAATTGTAGCGTGGACGATCTCCTGCGCTTTGTCCAGGGCCCAGATTTTCCAACTGGAGGCACAGTAATAGGTTATGATGGTTTGCTGGATGCCTATCGGACAGGAAGGGGTAAGATAAAAATAAGAGCCAAATACAAAATGAGGGAGAGAAGCATAATCATAAAAGAGATACCTTACGAGGTAAATAAGAGCAATCTGCTCAAGAGCATAGCCTCCCTTGTGAGGGAAGATAAAATAAGGGGTATCTCGGATCTCAGAGATGAGAGTGACCGAGAGGGAATAAGAATTGTAATAAAGGTGAAGAAAGAAACAAAACCAGAGATTGTGCTTAACCAGTTATTTGAGCACACTGCCTTAGAGGTTACCTACGGGATAATAAATCTTGTTCTCGTGGATGGTGTGCCCAAAATACTGAATCTCAAATCTCTGATGGAAGAGTATGTAAAGCACAGGATGACAGTGCTGATAAGAAAGAGCAGATTCCAGTTAAAGAAAGCAAGAGAGAGAAAACACATTGTGGATGGACTTGTTAGAGCACTGGGCATGATTGACGAGATTATTGCACGTATAAAAGCCTCCAGAGATGTTGCCGAAGCAAAAAAAGCACTGGAGAGTATGGGATTTACAGAGATACAGTCTCGAGCAATTCTTGAGATGCGTCTTCAAAAACTTACCTCTCTCGAAAGAGAGGCTTTATTGGAAGAGGATAGAAAACTTCAGGAGGAAATAGAAAAGTTGGAGAGGTTGCTTAGCGAAGAAAAATTAAGATACGAGGTAATAAAGGAGGAATTAAAGGAAATAAAGAGGAGTTATGGAGATTCCAGAAGAACGGAGATAATGAAAGAGGCTATTGTAAGCAGAGATATAGAAGACCTTATTCCCAATAATACCGTGATGGTAATCCTGACCAGAGGTGGCTATATAAGGCGGCTCTCTATGGAGGAGTACCGTCCACAGGGCCGTGGAGGAAAGGGCGTTATGATAAATTATGGAAAGGGAGACCTTCCCCAGGATATAATAGCAGCAAGGCTGCATGATTACCTTCTTCTCTTCACCCGCAACGGAAAAGTTTACTGGCTTAAGACCTATGAGATTCCTGAGGGAACCCGTCGGAGTCGTGGGCGTGCCATAGTGAATCTTATTCCCAAAATAGGCTCTGAGGTTATAAGAATACTCTCCCTAAGCGAGTATGCTGGCTATCTTTTCTTTGTCACCAAGAATGGTGTGGTTAAAAAAACGCATCTCTCGGAGTTTTCAAATCCCCGAAGCACAGGTATAAAAGCCCTTCTTATGGATGAGGATGATGAACTCATAGATGTGCTTGTTACTAGTGGAGATGAAGATGTATTTCTT
The DNA here is from genome assembly GCA_015522955.1 of DHVE2 group archaeon. Taxonomy (GTDB): domain Archaea; phylum Thermoplasmatota; class Thermoplasmata; order Thermoplasmatales; family Aciduliprofundaceae; genus S014-41. The sequence continues at coordinate 2,811 of WALG01000166.1, read as the reverse complement.
TTCACTAAGTATGGTCAGGCCATAAGATTCAGCGAGGAAGATGTTAGAGGTATGGGAAGAAACGCAAGGGGAGTTCGCGGCATGAAACTGAGAGACGGAGATCAAGTAATCTCCGCTGCCCTTTCCTCTGAAGGAAACTATGTGTTCTCTGTGCTTAATAACGGATACGGGAAGAGAACTCCCGTTAAAGATTATCGCCGCATAAAGAGAGGAGGCTACGGAGTGAGATATATCAACGTTAGAGAAGGCTATGCAGTTAAGAGTTTCATTGTTGAGGATGGAAATGAGGTGCTTCTTGTCACGAGGAAGGGAATGAGTATAAGAATAAGAACCTCCGAAGTCTCGGTGCTAGGAAGAAGTGCAAGAGGTGTGAAGTTAATATATCTAGAAAAAGGAGATGAGGTAGTAAACGCAGCAAAACTCAGCGATTAAGCGTGTAATCCCAGGCATAATCCTCATATTTCACAATCTTCTCCCATTTTCTCTTGCAAGGGCAATCAAGATTTTCCAGATACTTCATATCTTGAGTTAAAGAGTAATTCATAATGCCACTAAGAACTTTTTCATCGCATGCTCCACAATTATGGGCTCCTCGAATCTTACCTCCAGCGGTTGGAAAAGATACCACATCCACATCCAGATGCGATGTTCTTTTAAGAACTTCAACTACGCTCCACAGCCAGGGTGCTCGATACTCGCCTCTTCTCCATAGATATTCCACTAGCGTGTTGTTCTGAATATTCATGGGATTAAGAGATATCACCTCAGAATATTTTGATGCAAAAATTATAGTATCAATTGCTTCCTCAATACTTTGTCTCTCTGACATGAAGGGAGCCTTTAGAAGTACATATGTTTTCACAGGAACTTTATACTCTCTTAAAATCTCAGCCGCCTTTATATAATCATCCACAGTGAAGCCTTTGTTTATGCGATATAAAAGTGTGTCGTTATTAGCACTTTCCAGTCCAAGGGCAACCATAATATTTCCATATTCTGCAATACGGGATGCTTTCTCAGGAGTTACGTACTCGGGCCTGCTCTCAACTATTATTCTTTTGGCATCTTCAAATCTGCGATACAGCATTTCCTGAATTTGAGAAGGGACCTCCCAGTCATCCAGAAACGAGCCTGATGTGAAAACTTTTACCACAGGTTCTCCACTATATTTTTCCAGCGCACTCTCAATCTGTTTTTTAAGATCCTCTTCCTCTATACGGGGATTGGTATCGTTGAAGTAGCCGCACATGGAGCATCCAGAATGATATGCCCATCTGCAACCCTTTGTGCGGAGGATTATGACGAAGGAATCTATAATGCATCCATTTAATCTATCTTTCTCTCTCCATGCTCCGATTAGATTGTGCTTATCCTTTCTCGCTGCACCTCTTCTCAGTTCTCTGATTCTCTGCTGCAGAGTTTTGAGATCCATACAATGAGAATCGTCCATCGGATAAAAATATGTTTCTCAACATATGCAAACCTTTATAAAGGTTGCAATGTTGGAAAATACAAGGAGGAGAGAAATAATGCGTGTTGTAATTTCAATTTTGCTTATTACCATGCTGATTCTCGGAGGTGGATTTTTTACCTTTGGAACAGGTGTGGAAAATAAAGAAAAAGAGTTTCAAGGATTTGAATTACAGGATAGTTATATAGCCCATGAACCCATAAGAATAAACAACGACACACAGTTCACAAATGCAGCATCTTTGGAGAATTGGAGTGGAGATGGTTCCGCAGCATCGCTCTTTATCATAGAAAATTATTCTATTAACGGAAGAGGATATGGGTACGGGATATACATAGGTAATACTACTCTACATTTTGTGATAAGAAACTGTTATATCTACTCTTCAAATGGGGGCTCGTTGCCCTATTTTGGAGGTATTGGTATCATACTCTATCGGGTTAGCAACGCAGTGATAAGTGGCAATCGCTTGCAGAGCAGTCAACATTACGGACTCTACGGTAAAGCCATTCACGACACGGAGATATCCTCAAATCTTATAAGCAGCAATTACAATGGAATATACCTCACGGGTGCACAGAGCGATACTTCTTTGGTAAACAATACATTTCACGTGAATAGATATGCGGGGCTTTACCTTCACGACTCTTCGGGCACAGTGATAAGAAATAATACTTTTCAGAATAATAGAATGATTGGTGCTTATCTCTATATCTCCCAGGGAATAGTGATGAAAAATAACACCTTCAGTGGGGATGGGATATTTATAAAAGGATACGAAGAAACTTATTGGGACTCTCACAGCATAGATACAAGTAACACTGTGAATGGAAAACCGATTTATTATCTAAGCGGAGAAAATGGAGGCATTGCACCTCAGGATGGTGGAGAACTGATTATAGCATCCTCACAAAGAATAAACTTGGGGAATCAAACTATGGGGCACACTACAGTATCGATTCTCGTTGGTTATTCCTCAGAAATAACTATAAGGGATACTACAGTTCACAATCACACCCTTTATGGAATTTTTCTGTATGTTAGTGAAAACTGCATGCTTCAAAATGTTAGTGTAAAGGACAACATGCAGGGAATGGTTTTTGAACTTTCGAACAATGTTGAATTGAAGAACAGTACCTTCAGCAATAATATGCGGGGTCTATGGCTTGTAAACTCTCAGAGAATCACAATTTCAGGTAATAATTTTGAGCATAACAACATTCTAATCAGTGGCAATTCCGCTGAGTATTGGGACTCACATACCATTGACGCAAGTAACAAGGCCAATGGAAAAACTATAAGGTATGTTACCAATAACATGGGGGAATATCTCACAGTAG
>WALG01000165.1 GCA_015522955.1 DHVE2 group archaeon | reverse complement strand
GATGTGGAGCTTGATGTAAATGCCCTTAAAGAACTTGTGGAAAATTACAAGAAAATATATGTGAAGCATGGTAAGGAATTTCCTCAAGAGCCAATGAAGCAGTTAGAACTTGCAGTTCGTGCCGTGTTTGAATCCTGGAACAATGAGAGGGCAATAGTATATAGGAAGATAAACAAGATACCCGATGATATGGGAACCGCGGTTAATATTGTGACAATGGTATTTGGAAATATGGGGGAGGATAGTGGCACGGGTGTGGCATTCACTCGTGATCCAAGAAGTGGAGAGAAAAATCTCTACGGTGAATTTCTGCCAAATGCCCAGGGTGAGGATGTTGTTGCTGGAATAAGAACCCCCCATGCCATAAACGAGTACTCCAAGGAGAAAACAAATAAAAATTTACCCACAATGGAAGAAACAATGCCCGAGGTATACGAGCAATTGAAGAAAACTGCGGAAATCCTTGAAAACCATTACAGGGATATGCAGGATATAGAATTCACCGTTGAGCATGGAAAACTCTATCTTCTTCAGACAAGAACTGGAAAAAGGACTGCAATGGCGGCAGTTCGCATGGCAGTTGAGATGGTTGATGAGGGATTGATAAACAAAGAAGTGGCAATTATGCGTGTGACCCCCGAAAATGTTGATACTTTGCTTCATCCACAAATAGACCCTAAAGCGAAGAAAATTGCGATTGCAAGGGGACTTGCAGCAAGTCCCGGCGCTGCTGTGGGAAAGGTTGTATTTGATCCAGAGGAAGCAGTTGAAATGGTCAAGAATGGAGAGAAGGTGATACTTGTCAGGCCGGAAACAACGCCAGATGATATTCATGGAATGAACGCATCCGAGGGTATATTAACGGCAAGAGGTGGTATGACCTCCCATGCTGCCGTGGTTGCCAGAGCAATGGGAAAACCCGCGGTTGTTGGCTGTGAGGAACTGAACATAAATATGAAGGAGGAGAAATTTGTAGCAAGGGGAGAAATCATAGAAAAGGGAGAGATTATAACAATTGACGGAACCACAGGCGAGGTTTACAAAGGTGCAATGCCACTTATTCCCCCCTCTTTGAGCGGTAATCTTGAAAAGATTCTAAAATGGGCAGATGAAATTCGTGCTCTTGGAATAAGGGCAAATGCCGATACCCCTGAGCAGGCAAAAAGAGCGAGAGAGTTTGGGGCAGAAGGAATTGGATTGGCTAGGACGGAGCACATGTTCTTCGGCGAGGAACGATTGCCAATAATGCAGGAGATGATTATGGCAAGAAGTAAGGAGGAAAGGGTAAAAGCCCTGGATAAATTGCTCGTAATGCAGAGAGCCGACTTTGTTGAGTTTTTCCGCACAATGGAAGGTTTTCCCGTGATAATACGACTTCTTGACCCGCCTCTGCACGAGTTCCTGCCCAACAGGGAAGAATTAATGGAGGAAATCAATGAGTTGATGATGAATATAAAGGAGGCAAAGAGCCTTAAAGAGATGGATGAAATTATGGGAAAAATCAATAAAAAGAAGAGAATTCTTGATGTTGCAAACGAATTGCATGAATTCAATCCAATGTTGGGATTCCGCGGTTGCAGACTTGGCTTAATTTATCCTGAGATTTACGAAATGCAGGTTCGCGCCATAATACAGGCGGCAATTCAGGTGAAAAAGGAGGGAAAGAATATAAAGCCCGAGATAATGATACCGTTGATAGGGCATGTAAACGAGTTAAAGATTCTTAAAGATGGCCTTGAGAAGATTGCGAAGGAAGAGATGGAAAAAGCAGGAGAAGAGATAGAATACAAGTTTGGAACGATGATAGAGATACCCCGCGCCGCCTTGACTGCAGATGAAATTGCAAAGTATGCTGAATTTTTCTCATTTGGAACAAACGATTTGACACAGATGACATTTGGATTCAGCAGGGACGATGCCCAGGCAAAATTCCTTCGGAGATATGTTGAGATAGGAATACTCAAAGATGACCCATTCAAGAGCCTTGACTGGGGCGGTGTTGGACAACTTGTGAAAATTGGAACTGAGAGAGGAAGAAAAACAAGAAAAGATTTAGAAGTGGGAATTTGTGGAGAACATGGAGGAGAGCCAAAAAGCATAGAATTCTTCCACTTGGCAAATCTGAATTATGTTTCCTGCTCTCCGTATCGTGTTCCTATAGCGAGATTGGCTGCAGCCCAATCGCAGATTAAGCATCCGAGAAAGGAATAATGTAGAAAAATTAAGACGATTCGCGATATTTCACCACTCCAAGGAGGGAAATCAGTATTAAAATCGTTATCCAGATTCCTGTGGAGAATTCTGGAACTTCGCTTCCGGGGGTTGCCTGCACTTCGTTGCTTTTATCACTCTCTCCCACTGAATTCACAGCGGTGACATAATAGATGTAAGTCTGCCCATTTACCACATTTGTATCATTATAGTATGTTTGATTTGGTGATACTGTTACAATAAGTGCTCCGTTTCGATAGATATTGTAACCTTTGAGTGTGGATCCTCCATCACTCACGGGCGGTTGCCATGTCAAATTAACATACCTATTGCCAGCAGTTGCATTAAGATTAGTTGGACTCTCAGGTTTCCCAATAGGCATAGCAGTTACATTTTTGCTTGGTTTGCTTTCAAAAAACTGATTCAACTGTGTGAGATAGTATGTGTAATTCACGCCATTCACAACATTTTTATCAACGTATTTTGTGGTATATGAATCCACTTTCTTTAAGAATACTCCGTTTCTGTAAATCTTTATTCCTTTGGGGTACACATCACCACCACCCCACGATGATATGCTCCATGTGAGAGTTACCTCTCCATCACCTGCCACAGCCTTAACGTTCTTTGGTGGGTCAGGCGGATTTGCGATTATAACATCCACGGTATTGCTTTGGGGACCTTCCGTAGCCGCCACCGCAG
>WALG01000164.1 GCA_015522955.1 DHVE2 group archaeon | reverse complement strand
GGCATGGTTAGAATCAGACCATGTTGGGATTGAAATATTTGAATCTGATGGTTGGAGAGATTGAGTATCTGAAGTTAGAATCAGACCATGTTGGGATTGAAATGAGATTTCTGCGTCTTTCCTTGCTCTCGAAGAGCACGAAGTTAGAATTAGACCATGTTGGGATTGAAATGAAGCCGCCAATGCTTCCAGTCTCAGCGGCGGGGATAGACATAGAAACCATTCGTCGATATTTAAGGACATGCAAATATCAAAACACGGCGGTGTATGTCCATGGCTTCAAATGAAGAACTCTTTTTCTGAGATCCTGAAGAAGGATAAAACGTTAGCTGATTGGGCCCGTATGGGTCCAGAGTATTTAAAGGAGTTAAGAGGTGAGGTGTAAATGGAAGCTGTAAAGAACGAGAAAATAGAGAATGGCGAGGTAGCGAATCCAGTCGGACCCTGCCCCAAAACTAGCGGGCCAGGAGGGAATCGAACCCCCGACCACGGGATTAAGAGTCCCGCGCTCTACCTAACTAAGCTACTGGCCCACCGAGGTTGCTCATATTTTCTTTTTCTTTGAAGCCCTTTTCTAAAGGACTTGATGGGGCCGGCAGGATTCGAACCTGCGACCGCCCGGTTTCTCAAACCACTTTGGGGGTGAAGCACCTTTTCCAAAGGGGCTCTATGAGCCGGGCGCTCTAACCTGGCTAAGCTACGGCCCCGGTAAGGAGGCATAACTCATACACCATTTTAAAATTTTCGCTTATGTGGTCAGATTGTATATTTGAAAGAAGTTACATAATCTGCTTTTCCGAATAGGACATGAAGAGAAGTATAACTATGAATCCTCTGAGAGGAGAATGGCTACGAAAATTGTAAAACGAAAGGTGTAGAAATGTAGATATGTATTGAATCAGCCAAAAAGCATTAAGGTATCTCTCTTCTTTCTCTTTTCTCTGCTCTTATCAACCAGTGTTTCAAAGGAATCTATCTGTAGGGGAATTGCAAATTTCGTGAATATGCTGCTCACGATAGCCTCACCTCTGTCTAATGAGGCTATCATCTTGTCATCTTTGCTCAGGTCTTGGGCAGCGGAGCCTATTATAGCATTTCTTTCAGAACTCATTTCATTTCCTAGGATTATCTTGGTATTGAGATTTGCAAGGATTTCCCTGGGTATCATGGATGAAAGTTGGGTGATGGCTATGATGCCAATATGAAATTTTCTTCCTTCTCTGGCTATGGTTCCAAATATATTGCTCTTCCCCTCGCCTAGTACTCTTGGGGCCTCCTCTATCACTACAGAGACCACAGGCTTATCTTCAAGCACTCCCTGCTCCTTGTAACGCTTGTATCTTGAAAACATCTCGCTCATTATCATTCCCGAGACAAGAAGTTCTATCTCTTGGCTTAGTGAAGAGGTATCTAAAATCACTATCTTACCATTTTCAAGGTAATCACATATATCGGCAATGGTTCTCTCTCCCTCAGAAACGGAGAATATGGTGCCACGCTCATAAATTTCACCATGAGAATTCACGTCTAATTCAAGTGCGACCTTTATCTTTCTCTGTAGAGATGCTAATGTTTCGACTCTCACACCGCTCATTCCTTCTTGAGCTAAGAGAAGATGCTCTATCCATCTCTCCCGGTACTCTTTGTGGAATAGGTATAGGGCATCTTCCTGGGCGGAGGTGAATTCTACAATCTCTCTTAGATGCCAAGGCCTCACATTCTTTATATTAATTCTCAACCCTCTTTCTCCAGGTGCTGGTGAGGAAGTATAATATATCACATTTTTTCCTGCATCAGGATGGTATTTGAGCCCGTATTTTTTACCGTTTTTCATATAAGAGTAATACTCGTTATGAGCATCCAGAACTAGAATACCTGCGTATCCCTTTCCAATCAAATTCCAGAGTATTACTTTAACAAGATTGCTTTTCCCGCGTCCTGTGGTCGCGGGTATAAGAATATGATGTGTTAAGGCGTTTTTTCCGTCTATATAAACAGGTACGGCAAGAATTTTTGAGCCACTTCTTATTTTGCCAAGATAAATGGCGTTCTGGGGTTTCTCCAGAAACTCAAAATCCTGAGCACTGGCTCTGCGCAGAATATGAAAGAATCTTGGCAGAGTTTTGGGTATGCTCTTGGTTTTCAGATTGAAAAGTGGTTTAGCTCTCAGCAATATATAATTTCGCACATCCTTCTCATGTATCTCGGTGGTACCGTAACCTTCCAGTTGTAGTCCGCTCATTCTTGCGAGGTCGCTGGGCTGAAGCAAACTTCCATATTCCATATCGTAGATTTGAAGTAATATATCATCCGCCACAAGAAGGTCACCCAATTCTATAACTTCCTCGCTTTTCTGTCTTATCAGGATTTCGCCATAACTTCCTCCAATAATCTGACCTACCATTTATCTCACCTCACTGATTCGGTCATGCGCATTGAGTGCATTGGCCTGAAGTTTTGAAAATTCATCGGCTGCATTATAGAGCATTGCCCTATATATTCTTGCCTCTTCCTCAGTTATTCTTGCATTGATATCAGCATCTAATAGTCCATAGGGATATCCCAGAAATGTGGGGTCGTTGCTCTGAGATATCAGAGAGCCTAGGGCTTGCTCTGCGTACTTCTCCGGATAAATTTCTGTTCTGAATGCATACTCGCTATGGGGATGGAGTTTCACAACAAACATATCACCCTTTATGGTGGATATGTTTCTCGCTATTGGATAATAGTACCATGGCGCTGTGATATTCCTCTGAAGGGAGAGATGATGTATGGAGGCCAGAAGAGAATAGCCGCGGGAAGTTATCAAACTGCAGGTTTTTGAGAATCCTACCAAGATTGTGTCTTTCAGCGCATTAAACAAACGATTGGCGTATTCGTACTCTCTCATTTCTCCAGTTTGCAGAGAACCATCATGCACAAGCACATCGCATTTGGACACTATTTTCTCCATCAAAAGCCACTCTCCTATTCTGCGAAGATAACCACCTACACCTTTTATTTTCTCTCTCTCATCTATCTCACCCACAGGAATCTGCATTTCCTCGGGGAATAAAGATACATCATCCACATCGTATATTTTTACGTGAAAATCCTGTGTGAAATTATCAAAAGTGACGTCAAGAATGAACGTGTATCTACCAAATTCTATCTTGTGATTATCCTTAAAAATTGAATAGTAGAGACGGAGCATATGCACAGCCTGACCTGGGGAAAGAAAGAGGATGTTATTGCCACCATCTACAAAACCTATTTTTGCATGTGTACTTTTTATTGGATAAAAATTCTTCTCAGAGATTGGAACTGGAATAGCATCTTTTATCTCGGGAAGCCCGTAGTCGTTTGGCTGAGGGCGAATTGCAATCTTCTGCAGTGTTTGAAGCATAATCAAACATAGATTTCGAATTTATAATATTTTCTGAATTGCAAAAATAAAAAGAAAAGTCATTGAATATGTGAGAGGAGCTCCTCAAGGTTCTTCTTGGCCTGAGCGTCAATGTCCTCATAGAAACTCTTACCATGTGAGTCCATGGTTACCACAAGAGGCCCGAACTCTTCCACACGGAAAACCCACACTGCCTCTGGTATGCCTAGTTCTTCTAGGAAGTGCACCTCTTTAACGCCTTTTATTCTCTCTGCAGCCAGTGCTCCACATCCACCTGTATAGGCTGCATAGACTGCACCGTACTCTTCCAATGCTTTTAATGTTTTCTGCCCCATTCCTCCTTTGCCGATGATTACTGCGGGTCTGAATTTCTCAATGAATTCGTCCTCGAAAATCTCCATTCTTATGCTTGTGGTGGGTCCTGCAGAAACCACACGCCACTTTCCATCTTTCTTTGTGACCACGGGACCGCAGTGGTAAATCACGCCGCCACGCAAATCTATAGGTGACCCCTCCTCAAGGAGTTTTTTATGAGCCTCATCCCTAGCAAGAACCATCTCTCCCGTGACATAGAGCACATCACCCACATGGAAGTCTCTTGCATTCTCTATGGGAGTCTTTACGTGATACTCCATTTAGACCACCTCCACATGCCCATTGGCATCAATACGTATCTTTGCCCTTCTGTTTGCCCAGCACTGGGTAACGATACCCACAGGGAGTGTAGCAGGATGTCTGTAAGCGTATTCAACATGCACATCAAGCACGGTGGTATCACCTCCAAGACCCATGGGCCCTATACCCAGTTTGTTGGCCATCTCGTAAAGTTCCTCTTCTAATTTTGCAACAAAATCTTCAGGGTGTCTCTCTCCTATAGGACGAAGGATTGCGGCCTTTTTTGCAAGAGTTAATGCAAGATCGGCACCACCTCCAATGCCAACTCCTATTATTGTTGGTGGGCATGGTTTTCCTCCAGAGCGGAATATGTGCTCTACCACTGCCTTTTTTATACCTTTGATTCCAACTCCTGGTGAGAGCATATATAAACCACTCATATTTTCGCTGCCGCCGCCTTTGGGTATCACATGGATTATGGCATCATCGCCCTCCCTCAGTTCCCAGTGAATATAGGGCACAAAGCGACCGGTGTTATCTCCCGAATTCTTGTGCAGAAAAGGATGCACTGCATTTGGTCTCAGTGGAATTTCCTTGGTGGCTCTGCGTACAGCCTCTACGAGCGCATTTTCAAGATCCTTCATATACGGAAAATCGTACCCAACATCCAAGAAAAATGTCTGCAAGCCTGTATCTTGACACATGGGAAACTTGTATTTATCCGCTACCTCCACATTTTTGAGTATCGCCATCAACTGGGTTTTGGCCATCTCGTTTGTCTCTTTCTCAAGTGCGGTTTTCAGAGCTCGCACTGTGTCTTCTGATAATTTGGTCTCTGCCTTCTTTATGGCATATACAATTTCATCTATCATAAGGTCACCTCCCTCAGGTATCATCTTATAAAATTTTAAGGTTTCCCTAAAGGGTTAGCCTATGTAGCCAAGATCCTCTTTTCTTTCCTCGTTTTTCTGCTCTTCCTTCAGTTGTGTTGTAATCTCCGTTATCTCTTTTGAGCGGAGTTCTATTTCAGATAGATCTATATCTAGGTTGAAATATTGCTTTATAATTTTTAAAATCTCAAAGGAACTCTTGGGATCTGAGAAATAGCCAGAGGTCTCGCCCATGAGACATACACCTTGCATTCCGAATACCACAGAACCCAGACCCAAAAGAAGCCCAGCGGCACCCACAATGCCACCTGCAGGATCCGATGGGGAGAAATATACACTGTATTTTTTCATATTCTCTACCAGTTCAAGATTTGTAGCAGCACCGAATACCCGGGGAACCTCCACCAGTTGGCCAGTACCGTAACCACCAAGAGTGAAAATCATATCTGTTCCAAATTCCTTAACTATCTCAAGGACTTTATAGGATAACTCATACTGCCCCTCAGAACTCATTCCTTGGTAGTCACCCACCAGTATTATAAGATCTCTTCCCTTCGGATTCTTGTAATAATACAACTCATTTTTAACTAGATAAAGGGTTCCATCTGGCCTCATAAGCACTTGAGGTGGCAGATATTTGGAGTAAATTTCTACAAATAGTTTTGCATTTAATTTATCTTTCAAATATTCAGCAGAAATTTTGCCCACATTACCCACACCCGGTAAACCTTCAATGAGCACGGGCTTATTTAATTCCGGTTTTTCTACATATTTTACTATGATTGGCTCCATTTTCTCACCTCTTTCTTTAGTATCCTTCTATACTTTCCATATCTATCCTCTGGGGAAAATCTGGGTGGCAGAACCTCGGAGGTCTTTTCCCCACAAACAGGGCAAATCTTCCTTAAGGTATACCTTCCGCATTTTGGACATTTCCTTATCAGGGTATGCAATGGTATCACAACCTTCTCTGGAACTCCCCTTCTCCACCCATTTTTTCAAACTCTTTTAATGCAATCTGAGCTGCATTCTGGAGTATTTCCTCTGCGGTTTTATAATCTTCAGCCTCTACCATTATGCGATATCTGGGAGCACCTACATAGGTCACCACAACCGACTCGCTCTCAATCTTACTAAGAACCTTTTTTATTCTCTCAATACCGTCGGGTGCGGAAGTTGTCAACTCCAGATATCCTGAAATCTTCACATACGGAGGCACAATGTTCTCTTGAGCAACCTGTGTGAAGACCTTCAGCCATGGTCCCTCAAAACCCTCATCTTTAAGTGCATCCTCGTTTATAGCAGCATCCTCAAATGCTGCAAATAATGTGCCGTAATGCTCCATAATCTCATATCCAAATTCCTCATAGCACTCTTCTACACTCTTGCCAAGGCGTTGAGCAACAATTTCAAAAAGTTTCTGGGCCTTCTTCTCATTTTTCCATTCCTGAATTTTCTCTCTACGCTGGTGTTCGTTCACACGCTTGAGAGAGAGGTCTATGTGTCCTCTTTCTGGATCCACACGCAAAACCTTACAAACGACCTTTTGCCCCTCCCGAATATAATCTCGTATATACTTTATCCACCCAGTGGCAATTTCTCCAATATGGATGAACCCTTCCTTGTTTCCATACTCATCGAGGGCTACAAATGCCCCATAGGGTTTCACCGTTTTTACAGTTCCGATTACCAGTTCCCCTACCTCAGGATATCCTCTCTTCACCTATACACCTCTACTATCTCACCTTTTATATCCGCCTTTCCACCGGTAGGCGTGGCCAGTGTGGCACCACACACATGGCATTTAACCACAGTGCTGGCCCTTATGTATACCAACTGCTCGTTTCCGCAATCAGGACATTTTACCTTTACAAATGCCTTATCCACCTTGCTCAGTTCATTCTCCTTCTTTGCCAATTACTTCACCTCCACCAGTTCAAATTTCTTAGCACGAATCATAGGCGAGGTATGCGCACGATTGCATTCTGTGCATCTAAAACGCAGATTCAAACGCTTTGTGGGTTTCTCTCTGCCTTCATACCTTGGCCTCGGAAAACCTCCATAACCTGCGGTAACGCGGCGGAATCTGCGCTGTCCTGCTCGCAGTTCGCTTGCTTTTCTCTTTTTAACCTTTTCTACAACGTGAATCGTATGCCTCTTACAGTACGGACAGTACATCTTAACTTTCCTGGGCATCTTCATTCCCATCACCAAACTAAAGGACGAATAAGCAGGTAATATTTAAGTGTTTTGAGAAGAAAGTGTTTCTTCAGATACTTCAAGATCTTTGATTGTTATTACTTCACACTCCTCATATTTTTATTTTTCGTAAAAAATCTCGTAATGCTGAACATATTTCTCCTTTTCCAGCAGGAAGTTATCATCTTCCGGATAATACTTAGCCCGATTTGGGTCTTCGCCTGCAAAATTTTTTATCACGTCCATTGACTCCCATATGGTTACCAAGAGAAAATGTGTAGCATCTTCATCATCTCTACGCGTGAAATATATCTTCAGAAGTCCTTTCACAGAACTGTAATCGGGTACTGCCCTCTCAACTAAAAACTTCTCGTATTCATCACCATTTTCAGAGGGAACTCTGCCATGCCACAGCCTCACAATTGCCATTTTTCTCACCTCTTATAAATATCGAAGTATAATAT
>WALG01000163.1 GCA_015522955.1 DHVE2 group archaeon | reverse complement strand
GTGCTGGAGATTCTGTGAAAATCAATCGCAAAATGGATACCTTTTTCTAATGATGGCAACCACTTGATTACCGCTCAAAAAGTTTAAATATTAAAATCCATTAAACGGCATACTGGTGGTTTTTATGAAATACACAAGATTCGAGATAGCCAGGATAATCGGTGCCCGGGCGCTTCAAATATCAATGGGCGCACCTATTCTGGTACATGTTCCGGAGGATATAATAGACCCTCTGGACGTTGCCGTGTACGAGTTTAAAAAAGGTGTGATACCCATAACCGTTAAAAGGGCTAAATAGAGAAACTTTCTCCATTTTTGGGGATAACTACCTCGAAGTCCCTGTTTTTTAGATCCTCTGCTAGGACCTCGCGGTTATCGCCATGCATTAATATTATCTTCTCCGGATCACTTTTTTCGGCAAATTCCACAAGTTCGCTGTGCCCTGCATGGGCTGAAAAGTCAAAGAAATTTACCTCGCAATCTATCTTCTCTTTTATTCCATAGAGTTCCAATATTCCACGATCCATGAGGAGCCTGCCATTGGTGCCCTCCACCTGATACCCGGTCAGAAGTATGGCACTCTTTGGGTCATTTTTAAGATGATTTATATAATGAAGCACAGGTCCACCCTCAAGCATTCCGCTGGTGGCTATTATTACCTCACCTTTGAGCGCTTTTCTTCGATCACTTCTCTTTCGCACAGTTTTTATCTTATTTCTTGCCTTTTTGAGTTTCTTTGCTGATCTGAGATATGCAGGATTTTGCAAAAACAAGTTGGTCACAAATCTACCCATTCCATCAACCCACAGGTCGTATTCTTGAGTGGCAAGAACGAGCATTATCTCCTGGGTACGTCCCACAGCAAAGGCAGGAACTATAGCCTTGCCTCCTCGACCTACAACTTCTTCTATCTTCTCTAAGAACTGCTTTTCCACCTCATCCCTTTTGGGATGCTCTCTACCCGCATACGTGGTTTCCATGATGAGTACATCAGTTTTAATGGGCTTAGTTCCCCATACTAAATGTGTATTTACACTCTGTATATCCCCAGTAAAGAGAATGCTGCGATCATCTTTTATTTGGTACATGGCACTTCCCGGAATATGTCCAGCGTTGTGAGGCACCACCTCAATACTGCCCAGTTCAATACTCTTGCCATAATCGATGGGAATTGTGTTTTCCATCAGATTCTCAACCTCTTCCTTGGTGAAGGGAATTGGAAAACCTTCTAAATCTGCAACCTTTATAGTATCATAAAGTAAAAGAGGAAGTACATCTAGAGTAGGTTGGGTGGCATAGATATTTACATCATATTCTGAAGAGATGCGGGGAAGCATTCCAGAATGGTCTAAATGAACATGAGTGAGAAAAACAGAATCCATGGGCGGTGCGTGCATGGGATACGCTGGTGGCTTGGAGGGAGTGATACCATACTCAAAGAGTAATCTCAACTCTCCTAATCTAAGATACAAGCCTAAACTACCGATTTCCTCAGCACCACCAAGAAAGGTGGCTTCCACCTTACTGCTCATTAGGAGACGGTTTAACGCCTCTACTATTTAAATCTTCTTATCCTTGCCTGAGCACAGGCGAAGAAAATGCTGAACGCCTTCAATAGGTCCCTTGGCAAGCAAAATATCATCCGCCAAAATTTTTGTGTTCTCTGTAGGGCCAAAAATCCAAGCATGGCCCCTTTTTATTGCTATGATCCACATTCCCGTCTCGCTGGCTAGATTCAGTTCTCCAAGAGTTTTGCCTGCTAGAACGCTGTCTTCCGAGACTCTACCTCGGGTGATGGTGATATCACTCTCTTTTATGCTCTCTTTGAGAACAGGGTGAGGCTCAATATCGCGGAGTACCACATCGGCTATCTGTACCGCAGCATCAGATATGGCTTCTATGCTCGTGGCTAGTCTTATGAGCACTACGGCTGCAGATGCATTGCCATCCTCTATGGCTTTTTTAACTGCCTCCTCCTGCAGAAGATAATAGTTTTCATCTATTTTCTCCTCGAGATATTTTACCTCCTCTGCAATCTCCTTGTTATTAAAAATGAGTGCTGAGTATGCAAGGTCCACCATAAGTTCGGAGATGTTTTTCATGGAGATTAGCATCTCACCTAATCCCAACTCTCCTCCCCCCTGGCTACCTTATCCAGATATTCATAACCGTCCTCGGTGCCCCGGATTATGAGTATATCATCCACTTTTATACGAACCTCATCCTCCGGGTCGTAAATCCATCCACGTCCCCTCTTTATGGCTATAACTCTCACACCTGTCTCCTTCTCTATATCCAGTTCTCCTATGCGTCGGTTCACTATAGAGGAGCCGGGATAAATACGCACAGCGTGTATCTTTTCATCCGCCTTCATAAACAAACTTGGTAAAAATGGACGTGTTGTGATATCCATCTCCAAGAGATTTGCTATATCGGCGGCGGCATTGCCTATAGTACGAGCGGCATCCGCAACTTCGAGGATACCAGCCAGTTGCTCTGCCTCTTCGAGATTGTTTGCTGCCAGCATGGTGCTTATCTTTATACGGTAAGTCAACTCCCGCAACTCATCCTCTAGACTCTCCACTTCCCGCGCCATGTCCTCACTGTCCAGGATAATCGAGGAATAGGCAAGGTCCACAATGAGTTCAGATTTTTCTTTGATTTCCACTAGCAGGTCTTTTACATTCTCCATTGTTCTGCTGTAGAAAATGGAGAAATATAATATTTTCGCAAGAACTTTGGAGATTTTAGAAATAAATTAAATATTACATTGGGATATAACAATCATGGGCATCCGTGAGAATGTGCGAAGAATTATAAATGAATTGCCTCACGGTGTGAGGCTTTTGGCAGCGACAAAGGGAAGAAGTGTGGACGAAATTCTGCAGGCAATTGATGCGGGAGTGGATTTAATAGGGGAGAACTATGTGCAGGAAGCCATCACGAAGTATAGTGAGATAGGAAATCGTGTAGAATGGCATTTTATCGGACATCTTCAGCGTAACAAGGTGAAAAAAGCGGTGGAAATCTTCAATATGATTGAAACTGTGGATTCTTTTAAAATCGCCATGGAGATCGATAAGAGGGCAAAGATTATAGGTAAAATCATGTTTATCCTAATTGAAGTAAATTCAGGAAGAGAAAAGCAGAAGGCAGGAGTTATGCCAGAGGATGTCCTGAAACTTGCGGAGGATATATATCCCCTGGAGCATGTACGCCTCATGGGTGTGATGACCATGGGGCCTGTGGTGAGCACCCCGGAAGAGATACGACCCTATTTCAAACTCACCAGGGAAATTTTTGATGAATTGCGCTACATATACGGAGACGAGCAGATAAAGTATCTCTCCATGGGGATGACCGATACTTGGAAAATTGCAGTGGAAGAAGGTGCAAATATAGTGCGGATTGGCACGGGCATCTTCGGGCCACGGAAATAATGAAAATTATGGGGCAGGAGTTTGCATGGCCCATGCTTTTTCCAGTCTTCTCACTGTGGCATTACCCCAGAGAATACCTATGATAGATGCGGTTATATTCGCAATCACTATGCCAAGCCATATTCCCGGTAATCCGAAACCAAAAGTTATGCCTAAGAGGTAAGTGAAAAGAACCTGCATAATGAGCGTTCTCAGGATATTTAGAGTTAGAGAGTGGAATCCTTTACCCATTCCGCGAAACATACTGGATGTGAGCATCCCGGAGGCAACTCCCGGGAAATAGAATACCACATATCTCAAAAACTCTATAATTCCCGGTGCAAGGTGTTTCGATGCCTGAGAGTATGTGAATAGATAGGTGAGTTGTGGAGCAAAGATTCCTATGAGCACTCCGGTAACCAAGCCAATGAGTGTGCCAATTTTCACCCCATACAGATACGCAACTCTCAATTTCTCAGCGTTGCGTGCTCCGAATGCAGCACCCGTTACTGAGGTTACTGAGGCTGCTATGCCCATGAGTGGTACTATGGCCAGCATCACTATTCTCCAGCCTCCGGAGAACACTGCCATGCCATAATCGCCACCGGCCATGAGAACTATTGTGTTTAGGATAATCATGGTGAGTGACATGGAAATCTGGGCTAAAGAGGAAGGTATGCCCACCGCAAAGATTTCCTTCAGAATTCCTGCCATGGGTTTGAAATACCTCAGTTTTAACTGTACATAGGTATCTTTTTTAATCAAAATCCAATAGGTTACTATTCCCGCAGAAAAGCCTATGGAGAGTACAGTGGCTACTGCTGCACCTACCACACCTAATCTCAGGGTGTAGATAAAAATTGGGTCAAGTACCATATTTAAAAGGGCACTTATGACCATAACGTACATTGCTCTCTTGGTATCCCCCTCACCCCTGAGAATTGCATTGCCAAGCGCGGAGAGAAATGTGAGAGGTGTACCTAAAAGCACCACCGTGCCATATTGAAATGCCAAGAATGCAGTTTCGGTCCCTGCACCCATAGATAGAAAAATCCCGTGCAGGAATGGAATGAGAGAAAATCCAAATACTGAGCCTATGAGTATCCCGAAGATAATTGTATGTTCTCCAATATTGCCTGCTCGTTTTCTGTTCTTGGCTCCTATGGCCCGCGATATGGCTGAACTTCCACCCACTCCAATACCCATTGCTATGGCAGAAATTATCATCATGAAGGGCATCACGAGTCCCACAGCAGCAAGGGAATCGGTACCAAGTCCAGAAACCCAGATTGCATCCACAAAGTTGTAAAGGGTGCGAACCATGCCACCAATTATCATAGGAATTGAGAGTTTGATTATGGCTTTTTTAGGGTCACCCAGTAAAATCTTGACATTCTTCTTTATATTTTCATTCATTTTCTTCCCCCATTTCCACAAGCCAGCGGATTTTTCTACTGTCATCACTGATTAGTTCGCTTATCTTGCGCTTATCCTCCGGGCTCAACTCATCCATTTTTTCAATAAGGAGTTTTATTACATCCATCAACTGATGACCACCCATCCTGTGAAACTCACCAAGTCTTCGCAGGAAATCTTTGCTGCGCTGGACTTCCTCATTGTGCACTTCCAGATACCTCAGGCCACGGGGTGTGATTTCGTATATCTTTTTATCCCTCTCTCCCCTGCGATAAATTTTCACAAGATGATTTCTCTGAAGGGAGGATAGGATGGGGTATATTAAACCTGAACTTGGCCTCTCAACCCCATATATCTCCTCTATTTTCTCTCCTATGGCATACCCATGCAGAGGGTTCTCTCGTAATATGTCAAGAATTATCAACGACATGCCCTTTTTACGTGGGTGTTCAAGCATTATATCACCTGATATGTAATTTTACAGGTAGATAGATATATAATATTTAAATCTTTCTTTAGAGAGCTGCAGGTGGTGAATATAG
>WALG01000162.1 GCA_015522955.1 DHVE2 group archaeon | reverse complement strand
GCCATGCGGAGAGCATGAGAAGATGAAATAAAAAAATATCTCTGAGGGTTCAATCATCCGAAATTTTTATTTTTCACATTTATTTCATCCTCTATGTTTGAAAAAACTGTAGTAGATGAAAATTATGTACGTATTCCCAAAGATAGACTTTTTGAATTCGTTGTGGATGTTTTCAAGAACCTCGATGTTCCAGAAGAGGATGCGGAGATCGTCGCCGATAATCTAATAATGGCCGATATGCGGGGCGTAGAGAGCCATGGAGTGCAGAGACTAAAGAGATATGTGGATGGAATAGAGAAGAATGCCGTAAATGTACATCCAAATATAAGAACTGTGAAAGAATCTCCCGTGTTCGCTGTGCTGGACGGTGATGAGGCCTTGGGACAGGTTGCTGGCTACAAAGGAATGAAGATGGCAATTGAGAAGGCAAAAAAGGTGGGTGTGGGAATCGTCGGCGTAAGAAACAGTAACCACTATGGCATCGCCGGCTACTATGCACTTATGGCGGTGAAGGAGGGGTTGGTAGGTATAAGTATGACTACCTCACGTCCTCTTGTGACGCATACGGGGGCCATGGAAAAGTTCATGGGCACAAGCCCGATAGCAGTAGGTGCTCCCGTAGAAAACGACCATCCGTTTCTGCTCGATATGGCCACCAGCATGGTACCCAGCGGAAAGATTGAAGTATACCGTCGCAAAAACAAGCCCGTGCCCGAGGGCTGGGCCATAAGCACAGAGACTGGAGAGATAATCACAGACCCTCGCAAGATTCTGAGCCCTAAGGGCACCATACTTCCCCTGGGAGGACTTGGAGAGTTGCATGGAGGACACAAGGGCTACGGCCTGAGTGCGGTAGTGGATATTCTTGCAGGCATACTGAACGGAGCAACCTGGAGCCACCATGTGGGAGGTACCAGCGATAAGCACAGCGATGTGGGCCATTTTTTCATGGCCATCGATCCCGGTGCGTTTGGAGATATCGAAGAGTTTAAAATGAATATGAAGAAATTTGTGGATGAACTGAGAGGTGCAAAGAAGCATCCCGGGTTTGAGCGTATATGGGTTCATGGTGAGAAAGGATTTCTCACGTACGAAACCCGTCTCAAATTAGGTGTACCCATATACAAGAAGGTTCTTGACGAGATGAACAATATCGCTGAGAAATTGGGAGTTCAAACACTTCCATGAAGATATTTGAAAATCTTCTCCACCTCTTCCATTTTGGCAGCATCTTGCGGAGTTTTATCCTCTCTGAGTCTTTTTATTCTTGCGAATCTTAGCGTGTATTTTCTGTAAATGGGCGATATCTGAACGTCCTCAAATTCCACCTCGACCACAATGGTGGGACGAACAACTATTCCACCAGAAATTTCTCCCATTTTATTTTTCAAAAGTCTATCGGTGAGTTTTCTCATGACCTCAAAGGTCAGTCCCTTGAATGTCTTGCCCACTTCTACAAGCATGCCGCGATCCCATACAGCAAGATGGTAATCGGAGAGATAGTTCCTTCTTCTTCCATGTCCCCATTCTGCAGCCACTATTACTGCATCTATCTCAAATGTACGTTTGTACTTTAGCCATTCACGGGCCCTCTTTCCCATGAGGTATTTTCCATTCTCTCGCTTTGCCACTATACCCTCATAGCCCATGGAAACCAGTGTCTCAAATCTCTCTTTGAGATGTGCAGTATCCTCAATTTCCTCTCTGGGCACAAATTTGGGGGTTAGAGATTCTAAAATCTCTCTGCGCTCTATATACCTCTTCTCTATCACTGGCTCGTTGTAGTAGAGAATATCAAAAAAATAAAAATCCACATCAACATATCCCCTATCTCCAAATCTTCTCATTATACGCTGAAACGGGAGAATCTTCCCATTTTTAAGGGCTATGACCTCACCATCGAGGATATAGTCTCCAGATATGCTCCTGGCATGCTCCACAATTTCTGGAAATTGCATTGTTATATCAGTACCTCTACGCGAGAATATACGTATATTGTCACCTTTTTTATGCACAAGAATCCTCACCCCATCCAGTTTAGGCTCTATCCAGTAGTTTCCCGCTCGCAGAATTTCCTCCAAACTCAGGGACTTTTCAGCGAGCATTGGTCTGATTGCAGAGCCGGGAATGAGATGCATATCTCTTCCCTCCAGCACTGCATCCCAGCCTCCCAGAGAGAGCAGAGTTTTCATCTCTTCGTAACTTTTGCTGCTGAGCCTGGAGAATGCCTCCAGAAGCAGTCCCTCTCCCACACCGATTTGCAGGTCATTTAGAAGGGATGCAATGAGTAGAGATGCTGTTTCAGTATCCAGAGATTCCACCATGCCCCTGAGAACCTGAACTCTGTGCTGTGGAGATGCTTCTTCGAGGCTTGATACTACGCTGGATAATGAGAGTTCCATGGACACCAGAGTTCTCTGCCTGTAATCTCTGCGCTCTAAATATTTCTTCACTGCTTCTCTTGTATCTCCATGATAAAAGGGAGTGAAATCACCTATAGCCTGGATAATCACAGATGGTGTGTAACCCTCGATTCTGGAGAGAATCAAGTCTACCAAAGATTTTCTCTCCTCCAGAGTCATCTTTTCAAGATAGGAATATAGAATATTCACCTTCTCATTCTTGGAACTCGTATTCTCCAATGATAGGCACAGGTCTCGAAACTTTTTCACAGTTGAAAAATGATTCTGAAAGATAAATCTTTTCAGTATTTCAGATGAGGATGCGGCTTGGCCATCTGCATTGCCTTCTCAATCACATTCCCCTTCTCTCGAGACCAGTATCGTCTCACAGTGGTGTATATCCCGCCCCGATTGTTCACGTACAGTTCAAGATATATCCATCTGGGCTCAACATACTTTACAAAATCCTCAAGTATCTTAGAGGCAAGATGCTCGTGCCAGATCCCATAGTTGCGATATGCAAGGAGGTACATCTTCAGAGATTTCAGTTCTGGAAGTTTCTTATCAGGCTCGTATACTATGCGAAGTGTGTAGTAATCAGGGAGTTTGGTCTGGGGACATACTGCGCTCAGTTCAGGATAGATGTACTCCACAACCTCATGTGACTTGGAGTATTCGAAGGATGCTGTCTCTATCGGCGGAAACTCCATAACCTCCCCAATGCGTACTCATTCTTATTATTTTCCACGGATATGTTTTTATAGCATGGCCTCCTACTTATACAAAAGGTGAAATTATGAATCTGGAGCAACCATTACCATACATAGGGGTCTCAATTATACAGATAATCTGGTTTATAGTGATTCTCGTTGTGGGCATAATTGCAGTTCAGGTCATTGTCTGGGCTTTGAAAAAGAGCATGAAACGAACACACTTACCGCAGATTCTCGTGGAGTTTCTGATCAAACTAACGGCACTGTTTCTATATATTCTGGTATTTTTTCTGGCAGTTACAGCGCTGGGCTACGATATGAATGCAATAATACTGGGCCTCTCTGCAATAATAGGTCTGATGCTGGGTTTTGGCATGCAGGATACCATAACAAACCTAGTGAGCGGGTTCTGGATTGCATTGACACGTTCATTAGACAAGGGTGAGGTTATCAATGTGCAGGGCTACACAGGAGCAGTAAAGAGCATAGGAATAATGTCCACACAACTGCTCACTCCCGATAACACGTTAATCACCATTCCCAGCAAGTTAGTATGGGGAAGTCCCATGGTAAACTACAGCAGAATGAAGATAAGACGTGCAGACGTGAATGTGGGTGTGGCCTACGGCACAGATTTAGATAAAGCGGTGAAGATAGCCATGGACGTTATGAAGAAGCATCCTCTGGTTCTCGAAGACCCTGCACCGTCTGTGGCGATAACCGAACTTGCAGATTCTTCAATTAATCTGCAACTGCGGCCATGGACAAAGACAGAGAATTACTGGACAGTTAAGGGTGAGATAACCAAGGAAATTTACAGAGCATACGGGAAGAAAGGAATAGAGATTCCGTTCCCGCAGGTGGATGTGCATCTCAAAAAAGAGTGATTTTTTCTTTTCTTTTTATACACGTAATTTTCTTGAGAAAAACTAAATAGATGATTGTAATTACCGTAACTATGATAAATATCAGAAATATCATAATTAAAAAATTAAATATCTCGCTCAGACAGTATGTCAGTTCTCAGAGATTAAAGGAGGTGATGAAAAATGAAGATAGTGCTCACAGGTGGTAGAGCGTTGATGAGCGATTATAACGGAACTGATTATATGGGATTTGTCTCAGCATTGCCTACAAATATTGTGGGCAAGAGATTAGAGAAAATATTCTTTCCCACATACTCCGATGGGCATGGCCGTGCTATGCTCTCAAATTACTCGATAGCAAAGATTGAAGCAACACTGATAAAGGCTGGGTTTTCAAGAGATGAAGTTGTAGTTGCAGACCCCACCAAACTGGATAAGGTGGTAAAAGAGGATACTAAGGTGCTTGGTGTAACGTGCATGGATCCGCTGGGTGTGGGATACGGAAGCGGAATAGTGAATATGGCCATGATACTATTTGGTATTGTGCCAAGAGGGGCCTCGTATATGAGCAAGAGTTTTCTCGATGTAATAAACCATCCGAGCGTGAAGAAATACAAGCCCAAGATCATAGTAGGCGGTGAGGCATCCTGGCAACTTCTCGATTTGAATATGCAGGAGAAATTAGGTGTAGATACGGTTGTGATTGGAGAGGGTGAGAG
>WALG01000161.1 GCA_015522955.1 DHVE2 group archaeon | reverse complement strand
GTAATATCCCATGTGAAATGAAGAAGGATATCGCAAAAAGATATTTCCGATGCACCTCCTCCGAGAGAGCAGCATTTGAGGCAGGAATTAAACTTGGAAGCGTGTATCATCAGTTTGTTGGTGCCCCTCTAAGTCTTGAAAATGTTGATGCCCTAGAGAAAGCCATAGAAGCCAGTTTAAAGGTACAACCCTTTGTCAAGGAGGCGAAGGTTAGAATAGATCGCACTCACATAAATAAAAAAAGCGGGTTTTACAAGTATCTCACGCTCCGGGGAGAGATGCTTGACGTGTATCTTGAGGTAGAGTATGATAATAAACTTGCTGTGTGTAGGCTGAAATATGTGGATGAAATGAACTATCCCCTTATGTATATCGAGGAAATAAAAGAGATTGGTGAGGGATAAAAATGCATGTAAAGATAGGACTTAGTGGGTTGCCGGGAGTGGGAAAAACAACAACATTGCTTAAAACAATTGAAATTCTTGAAGAAGAGGGTTTTGTGGTTGGGGGAATGGTCACGGAGGAACTTAGAGAAGATGGCAAAAGAATGGGGTTCTATGTTCTTGACTGGATGACCAAGGAAAAGAAGGTTTTTGCTCATAAAGATTTTGAATCAAGATTCAGAATTGGGAAATATGGTGTGGATATAGCGATTCTTGAGGAAGTTGGTATAACTGCATTGCAACGGGCAATGGAAAAGGCAGATGTGATTGTTATTGACGAAGTAGGAAAAATGGAAGTTGGAAGCAAAAAATTTGTGCAAACAGTGCGCGATATTCTTGAGATGGACAAGCATCTGATAATGACACTTCACAAAAAATCCCGCACACCATTGCTGCAGGAGATAAGGCGGAGAGATGATATACGTATGCTTGAGGTCACACCCATAAATCGAAATCTTCTTCCTTTTAAGATAGTACAGTTGATAAAAGGGGAGAGACGGTGATTATTGAGGAAGGTTTTGCAAAGTTTGAGGCTCCGTATGTTAATGAGAAGGGCCCTGGAAAAGTGAGGGATGTTTTTTACAATAGGGCCATGGTTTTTAATCGTGATACCACCATATTTCTCCTTTACAATATCAGGATGAGAGATGCCTTGGATGGGCTCGCTGCCACGGGAATTCGTGGTATCCGTATTGCTAAGGAAATAGGAATAAAAACGACGATAAATGACAAGAATCCTCGAGCGGTTGAAACAATAAGAAAAAATGTGGTAATGAATCATGTGGATGCAAGGGTTACAATGAGGGATGTGAATGCTTTACTGGCGGAGGAGAAATTTGATTATGTGGATATAGATCCCTTTGGGAGTCCTGCACCATTTGTTGATATGGCTATTAGAAGCGCTCGTGTGCTGGGTGTAACTGCTACTGATACTGCCACTTTGGGTGGTAGAAATCGCAGAATAGTGAGAAGATATCTTGCGAACGTTCATGCTCCAACTTATCTAATTCACGAGGTTGGTATACGTGTGCTCTTGGGGTATGTTGGGAGAATGGCAGTAAGATTTGATTTTGGTATAGAGCCCTTGTTAAGTGTGTGGCATGGCCATTTTTACAGGGTATATGTCACGCTAAAACGTGGAGTCTCCCATGCCCGAAGAACTCTAGAAAAAATAGGTCAAACGAAGTATGGAGGACCCATGTGGCTCTCGCAAATCCATGATTTTGAAATTCTCTTAAGGGCCAAGATTCCGGAGTATATACCCACTCGAAATTTAATGGAAAAATACCTAAATCTTTGGACAAACGAAAAACACCTATTCTTTTATCATCTTCCCACTCTTGCCTCTGAGTTGCATGTATCCACACCTCCAATATATATGGTTATTAAAAAGTTGAAAGAAATGGGTTACCAAAGTAGTAGAACACAGTTTTCTGCGGAGGGTGTGAAAACCGATGCACCTGTGGAGGTAATTAAAGAATGTATCTTAGATTTGCTAAACTCGTATTAGGATGAGTATATAAAGCCGAGAAAGAGCATAAATACGATAATGTAATTACCCCATGGTGATGAGATGATAGAAATTCGTTTTCATGGACGTGGTGGCCAAGGCTCAGTAATTGCCTCTAAAATCCTAGCAAAGGCCTTCTTTATGGAAGGAAAATACGTCTCTTCGTTTCCCTATTTTGGTGTAGAACGCAGAGGCGCACCTGTTACAGCGTTTACGAGAGTAGATGAGAAACCTATCAGGGCAAGATACCAGATTTATCAGCCGGATTATGTTGTAGTTCTGGACCCATCCCTTCTAAAGACAGTGAATGTGTTAAACGGTCTTAAGAAGGAGGGATGGATTCTGCTAAACACCTTAAAGTCTCCTGCAGAGGTACAGAGAATTTTGAAGCACGATAATATAGCCACTGTAGACGCAACCAGCATAGCAATAAAGCATCGTCTGGGCTCGCAGGCAGCACCTATAGTAAATACTGCTGTTCTAGGTGCCTTTGCCAGAATGAGTAGTCTTGTGAAAATTGAGACAGTTATGGAGGCAATACGCCAATCTGCGCCTGCCAAGCGTGAGGAAAATGCACTGGCTGCAAAAGATGCATACGAAAGCGTAATTATGGGAGGTGCGTAAAATGATAAATTTGCCAGAAGAACCAACACCAATCGCAAAGGTTCCAAGTACCGAGAACAAGACTGGCGGATGGAGAACGTTTAGGCCGGTAATAAATTATGAAAAATGTATAAGATGTTATATCTGCTGGAAATTCTGTCCAGAGCCTGCAATAGAGTTTGATTCTCCCGATGCTTTTCCAGCACCAAAGCCAGCACTTGCTAAATTTGATACTGTGAAAATAAACTATGACTACTGCAAGGGTTGCGGAATATGCGCCAATGAATGCCCCGTAAAGGCCATAGATATGGTCTTGGAAGAGACGGAGGAGGATTAAAATGGTAAAGATGATACTAACAGGCAATGAGTCAGCAGCATGGGGTGCTAGAGTTTCCCGTCCAAAGGTTGTGGCAGCGTATCCCATAACGCCTCAAACAAGCATAATTGAGACAATAGCGGAATTTATAGCAAATGGTGAAATGGATGCAAGATACATACGAGTGGAGAGCGAACATTCTGCCATGGCAGCATGTATTGCTGCTCAGAACACAGGAGTAAGAACTTTCACGGCTACAAGTTCCCATGGATTGACACTTATGCATGAGTTGCTAATCTGGGCTTCTGGAGCAAGGCTACCGATAGTTATGAGTGTTGTAAATCGTGCTATGGCACCTCCATGGAGTGTATGGACCGATCAACTTGATTCTATGGCTCAGAGAGATACTGGGTGGATGCAGATGTATGCAGAGAACAATCAAGAGGTTTTAGATTCAATAATCATGGCATACAAAATAGGAGAAAAGCATCATATTCTTCTTCCTACCATGGTAATGGAAGATGCATTTATTTTGAGCCATACCTCAGAGGGTGTTGACGTACCTGAGCAGAAAACAGTGGACGATTTTCTGGGTGAATATGATCCAGCATTTAAACTTGAACCAGGGGATCCAGCAGGTTTTGGCTCTCTCATAATGCCTGAAGGTCCTTATATGGAATTTAGATATAAAATGGCCCTTGCCATGGATGCTGCCAGGGAGGAAATAAGGAAAACAACGAAAGAGTTCGGAGAGTTATTTGGAAGATACTATCCCGGTTTAGTTGAGGAGTATCATACTGAGGATGCCGATGCCATAATGCTTGTGCTTGGAACTATAGGCTCAACGGCCAAGGATGTTGTGGATTATCTCCGTAGCAAAGGCAAGAAGATTGGTCTCGCCAGGGTTCGATATTTCAGACCTTTCCCCTATGAAGAAATCCGTGCACTTGCCAAGAAGACCAATATGCTTGGTATTGTAGACCGGAGTTATACCTTTGGTTACGGTGCAAACCTTTACACTGAGAGTAAAGGTGCGCTTTATGGCCATTCAGATATACCAATAAAGAATTACGTTATGGGATTAGGGGGAAGAGATATAACTCCCGCACTTCTTGAAAAGGTGTTTGAAGATATGCTCCAAATATCTAGGGAAGGACAGGTGGATAGGGAAATTGAATGGGTTGGATTGCAAGGTGATAAGAGGTGGTCAGTATGAGAAAACTAACAATTCCAGAGGAAGAGTACATGCTTCCTGGACATACTGCATGCTTGGGCTGCGGAGCCACCATAGCCATGCGCTATGTTCTAAAGGCTCTGGGTAAAAATACGATTCTCTCAATACCTGCTTGCTGCTGGGCGGTTATCCCGGGTGTATATCCACGTAGAACTTTGCAGGTTCCTCTTCTTTACACGGCCTTTGAGGTCACAGGCGCTGCCATATCCGGAATAAGAGAAGCACTAAATGCCATGGGTAAGGAGGATGTCAATGTTGTTGGATTTGCTGGAGATGGAGGAACCGCAGATATAGGACTTCAGGCTCTAAGCGGTGCTGCGGAAAGAGGGCATAATATTTTTTACATAATGTATGACAATGAGGCCTATATGAATACAGGAATACAGAGATCTGGTTCCACTCCTATGGGTGCTTGGACTACTACTACTCCTGGTGGAAAGAGGAGGATGTATAAGTGGGAGCCAAAGAAAAGCGTAGCAGAGATTATGGTAGCACATCATATACCCTATGTAGCCACAGTGACTATAGCCTATCCTGAAGACTTGATAGCCAAGATTAAGAGGGCAAAGGAGATAAAAGGTCCTAAGTTCATCCAGATTCTGTCTCCATGTCCAACAGGCTGGAGATATTCTCCTGATAAAACTGTTGAAATTTCAAGACTGGCGGTGCAAACCAATATGTTTCCACTCTATGAAGTTGTAAAAGGGACATATAGAATCACCGTTAAACCTAAAAACCCGAAACCCATTAAGGAATATCTGCGCCTTCAGGGCAGATTCAGACATCTCACAGATGAGGAAATAGAAAGAATACAGAAACAGGTGGATGAGAACTGGAAAGAATTGTTGAAGAAAGAAAAATGCACCAATGAAGAATAAATAAAAATAAAATAAGGAGGATTCCGGATGAAATACGAAAACGTTATTGTTGATGAGCCTGGCAGAAGAGAGTTTCTGCTGGGTAATGAAGCCATAGTACGTGGAGCCATAGAAGCGGGAGTGGGATTTGCATCAACATACCCGGGAACACCATCCAGCGAGATAGGTAACGTTCTTTTCTATGTGGCCAAAAAGGCCGGAATGTACTTTGAATTCTCTACCAACGAGAAAGTTGCGTTGGAAGTAAGCGCTGCAGCAGCGGCCTCAGGGCTTCGAAGCATGGTGTTCTTCAAGCATGTGGGGTTAAATGTTGCCGCCGATGCATTCATGAGCACCGCATATGTGGGTACAAACGGAGGTATGGTGATAATAAGTGCCGATGACCCCAGCATGCATTCCTCGCAGAATGAGCAGGATAACAGGTACTACGCCCTTATCTCCGGGATGCCCATGGTTGAGCCTTCCAATGCCCAGGAGATGAAGGATTTTATAAAAAAGGCCTTTGAAATATCGGAGAAGTACAAACTTCCTGTGCTGTTTAGAACAACAACCCGTGTGAATCATGTGCGTGGCATAGTGGAGTATGGGAAGATTAATAGGGTGAAGAGAGAAGGATACTTCCATAAAAATCCCGCAAAGTATGTGATCCTTCCCTCCGTTGCAAGAAGGATGCATATGGAACTCCTTGAAAAACTAAAAAGGGTGGAAGAAGAAACAAATAACTCTGAACTAAACAGAATTGAAGGGAATGGTAATGAGATAGGTATAATAACAAGCGGTGTTGCGTACAACTACGTGCACGATGTGGTGAAGGAACTTGGTCTAAATGCAAAGATTCTCAAACTTGCATTCACGCATCCATTCCCTAAGGAACTGGTGAAGGAATTCATAAGCAGTGTTAAAAAAGTGATAGTTGTAGAGGAACTGGAACCTTATCTAGAAAAGGAAACGCGGCTTGTGGCGCAAATGAATGATATAAATGTAGATATCTACGGTAAACTCAATGGTTATTTTCCGAGAGCATACGAATATAATCCAGATGTGATAAAAGATGCACTTGAGAAAATAATGAACATAAAAATTGAGAGAAATGCCTACACGCCTGAGGAGATATCTCTGCCACCCAGACCACCTATACTTTGTCCAGGATGCCCACATAGAGCCACTTATTATGCGGCGATGATGGCTCTAAAGCAACTTAAGATAAAGGATGCTATAATCACGACAGATATTGGATGCTACACATTGGGTATTCAGAAGCCCTATGAGATGGCTGATTATCTTCTGTGTATGGGTAGCAGTATAGGCACTGCCGTTGGTTTCTCCAAATCCACGAAGCAGAAGGTAATAGGCTTTGTGGGAGATTCTACATTCTTCCATGCAGCAATACCTGGATTGATCGATGCATATCATAACAAGGCAAATCTTGTGTATGTCATTCTTGATAATAGAACTACAGCAATGACTGGACATCAGCCGCATCCGGGATTGCCAGTGAACGGTATGGGTGAGCCCGCACCCTATGTGGATATCGAGAACCTCGTACGGGGAATAGGCATAGATTTCGTCAAGACCGTGGATCCTTACGATGTGAAGGAAACAATAAAAGTCTTCAAGGAGGCCATCAAGCATGAGGGTATATCGGTGATCATCTCCAAGAGAGAGTGTGCGCTTCTCTGGGATGCACGGCGTCGCAAGCAGGGTGAATGGTGGATTTATGAAATAAATCAGGATAAGTGTACCCAGTGTGGATTATGTTCTGATTGGTTAGCATGTGCAGCCATATTTAAGAGAAAAGACAAAGATGGAAAGGTACGCATTTACATTAACGATGCTCTTTGCGATGGTTGTGGAGTGTGTGCGACAATATGTCCATTTAATGCTATAGATAAGAAGGTGATAAGATGAGTGTGGGCATCGTATATGCAGGAGTTGGAGGTCAAGGTGTGCTCACAGCCTCAAGCATAGTTGGCAAGGCAGCACTTCTCTCAGGGATGAATGTGGTTATGAGTGAGGTTCATGGAATGGCTCAGAGAGGGGGAATTGTGGTCACTGAGATGAAAATAGGTGAGGCAAAGAGCCCTCTTTTAGGTCAAGGCGAGGCGGATATAATTGTGGGCTTTGAGCCTGTGGAAGCATACAGAATCCTGAAAAAAGCACATCCCGAAAGTTATGTAATTGTCAATACTGAGCCAATTATCCCAACTACAGTATCTCTCGAAGGTAAAACGTATCCTGATGTGAAGCAAATTCTTGGAAACATGAGGGACCTACATGTGGTATCTCTGGAAGCCACGGAACTGGCAAGAAAAGCCGGTAACGTGATTGCCACTAACATCGTGATGCTTGGGGCCTTGGCTAAAATACCTGTATTCCCTATTAAAAAGGAAATCTTGGAAGAGGCAATAAAGAAGACCATAAATCCTAAGTACCATGAGATGAACTTAAAGGCGTTTCAGATGGGCTATGAGTCCATCTCTTTATAATTTTTGGGTGATACGATGCATGAATGGGCTCTTGCTGATGGGATTCTTCATACTGCCTTGGAATATGGAGAAAAACATAATGCTAAAAAAATAACCCGTATCACGGTGGTTCTGGGCGAGTTACAGGATGTTGAAGAGGAAATAGTCAAATTTGCACTGGAGCAAATGAAAGAGGGAACTCTTGCTGAGGGGGCTAAGATAGATTTTGAAGAAGAGAAAGCCATATTCCGATGCAGGAACTGTGGATATCGATGGGAACTCAAGGATGTTAGCAGTAAACTTGATTCTGATATTCGGGAAGATATACATTTTGTGCCCGAGGTGGTTCATGCATTTTTAGAGTGCCCCAAGTGTGGTAGCAGAGACTTTGAGGTTGTTCAGGGTAGGGGAGTTTACATCAAGGAAATTGTAGTTGAGAACTGAGATTTATCGGAAAACAGGAAATTCTTCCATCAACAAAGCAATTTTCTAAAATATTAATCTAAAATATTAATAATCATGCAATCATGCCCTAGTATGGCTGGGGAAAAAATAGATCCAAGGGTCAAGGCTATTGAAGAGAGAACAAAGGGAATAAAGAGAATAATTCCTATAGTTAGTGGCAAGGGTGGCGTAGGAAAATCTCTGATATCTACATGCCTCGCTTTATCTCTTGCCTCTCACGGATATCGGGTAGGTCTTCTTGATCTGGATTTTCATGGGGCAAGTGACCATGTTATCCTTCACACCACTCCTCTCATGCCCAATGAGGACAAGGGGGTTATACCTCCAGAGGTGAAGGGCATCAAATTTATGAGCATAGTATTCTATTCAGAGGATAAGCCCACACCACTAAGAGGAAAGGAGATTAGCGATGCCCTTATAGAGATTCTCGCAATCACGAGATGGGGAGACCTTGATTTTCTTGTAATCGATATGCCGCCTGGCATGGGTGAGCAGTTCCTTGACGTCCTCCGTTTTCTCCGCAGGGGAGAATTTCTTGTTGTGGGTACACCGTCCCCACTCTCAATAAATGTTGTAAAGAAGGTAATTGAAATATTGAAGGAAGGAAACTACAGCATCCTTGGAGTGGTTGAAAACATGGTTGAGCATCATGCAAGATTACAAGAATTTGCAAAGTTTTGGGAAGTAAATTATTTGGGTGAGATACCGTATTTCTCTAAACTTGACGATGAACTTGAAGAGATTTCCCAAAGTGAGTTCTTTAAGGAAGTGAAAAAGATAGCAAAGAAAATTGGGGAGGAAAAATGACAAGATGTAGTGATATTTTTCGGGGATAAAGTTTTATAATGATTGTGTATATCACTTTAAAAGTTGAGAGAGGTGATAAAATATGCAACCAGCACAGATGGCATATGATAGAGCAATAACTGTATTTAGCCCTGACGGAAGATTGTTTCAGGTGGAGTATGCAAGGGCTGCCGTAAAAAGGGGTACTACCACCATAGGTCTAAAGTTTGAGGATGGTGTTCTTCTTATAGCAGATAAGAGGATAAAGAGCAAGTTGGTAGATCCGGGCTCCATGGAGAAGATATTCCTTGTGGATGAGCATATAGGATGTGCCACATCGGGTCTTGTTGGTGATGCACGGGTTCTTGTAGATTATGCCCGTCTTGTGGCTCAGATTGAGCGTGTTACCTACGGAAACAGCATAACAGTAGAGCAACTTGCAAAAAAGGTGAGTGATTATAAACAGCAATATACCCAGTACGGAGGTGTCAGGCCATTTGGAGCCTCGCTTCTTATTGCGGGAGTTGATGATAATGGAGTACATCTTTTTGAAACGGATCCGAGTGGAACTCTCATGGGTTATAGGGCTGATTGTATTGGGAGTGGAAGGGAAACAGTGATGGAACTCTTTGAGAAGGAATATTCTGAGAAGATGTCTTTTGAAGAGGCTATCATGCTCGGATTAAAGGCTGTAGAGGCAGTTAGTGAGGAAAAGATATCAAAACTCACACTGGAAATTGGTTACGTAAAGAAAGAGGGCAAATTTGTAAAAATGAGTGATGAGGAAGTTACAAAATATATCGAGATGTATGAAAGTACCAAGAGTGAGGCATGAAAATGGTTAAACTCGAGGATGCAATAATTGCCAGGTACGAGCATAAAGGCCATCGTTTTGAAATAATGGTTGATCCGGATGCCATAGATGACATCAAATCAGGAAAGATAAAGAATGTTGTCGACTTTATGGTTATAGACGAGATTTTCAAAGATGCAAAAAAAGGTGAGCGTGCAGGTGAGGAGGCTATAAAAGAGGTTTTTGGCATTGAAGATGTGAATGAGGTTGCTCGAGAGATAATTCTTAAGGGGCAGGTTCAACTCACCACAGAGCAGCGCCGTAAGATGCTAGAGGAGAAGAAGAAGAGAATAATAATGGAAATTGCAAGGAATGCAATAAACCCTCAGACCAAGACACCACATCCACCTAAGAGAATAGAACTGGCAATGGAGGAGGCAAAGGTTCATATTGACCCATTGAAATCCGTGGAGGAACAGATACCTATGGTTCTTAAGGCTATAAGGCCTATAATTCCTATAAAATTTGAGAAGATTAAAGTGGCAGTTAAAGTAAGTGGGGAGAATTACGGTAAGGTTTATGGCGAAATTTCCAAAATAGGCACGATTCTTCAAGAGGAATGGGAGAAGGATGGTTCTTGGATTTGTGTGGTTGAAATTCCTGCTGGAATTCAGGCTGAATTTTTTGATATATTAAATAAAAAAACGCGTGGTAATATTCAAACCAAGATTTTGAGGAGGTAATGAATATGGATGAAAAAATAGGTATTCGAAAAATAGTTGTACCGGGTGAAGAGATATTGGAGAACGGCAAACCCGGAAAAGGGGTCTTTGTGGAAAATGGGAAATTATATTCCTCGTATTTGGGTATTCTTGAAACCCGTGCTGGATATGTAAATGTTGTACCCCTATCCGGGTGCTATATTCCTAAAAAAGGAGATAAAGTGATAGGAAAAGTGATTGACGTAGCACCTGTGAACTGGGTTGTTGATATAAGGGCACCCTATTATGCACCTTTGCATGTGAACGATGTTCCATGGCATGTGGACTTTGGATACACTGCGAGATATCTATCAATTGGCGATGTTATACTCGCTAAGGTAAGCAACGTGAATGAACTGGGACAGGTATGGATAACGTTGAAGGAACAGGGTCTTCGCAAATTAGAAGGAGGGCATCTCATAGAAATATCTCCCTCCAAAGTACCCCGTGTTATTGGAAAAGGAGGTTCTATGATTCAGATGCTAAAAGATTACACAGGATGTAGAATTTATGTGGGTCAGAATGGAATTATATGGGTTTCTGGACCTCCTGAAGGTATAGTCACCGTGATAAAAGCCATAAGAATGATTGAAAATGAGGCACATACCTATGGACTCACAGACAGAATAAAGGCATTTTTGGAAGAAGAAAGAGGTGAAGGCAATGGGAATGAAGAGTGATATCAAACTTATAGATGATAATGGATTGCGCATTGATGGCAGGCTCCCTAATCAATTACGTCCTATTAAGATGAAAGTCGGAGTACTTCAAAGAGCCGATGGCTCTGCCTATATTGAATGGGGCGGAAACCGGATAATGGCTGCAGTTTATGGACCGAGAGAAGCATATCCCAAGCATGTGCAGGAGCCTGATAAGGCGATAGTTAGGGCAAGATACAGCATGGCGGCATTTAGTGTGGATGAACGTAAGAGACCAGGGCCCGATAGAAGATCCATAGAACTTGGTAAGGTTATAAGTGAGGCACTTGAGAGTGTGATCTTTGTTGAGAAGTATCCCAGAACAAGCATAGATGTTTATATTGAAGTTCTTCAGGCTGATGCGGGTACCCGTGTGGCCGGTATAACGGTGGCAGCCCTTGCATTGGCGGATGCAGGTATCCCTATGCGAGACCTTATTGTAGGCTGTGCTGCAGGCAAGGTAGATGGTGTGGTTGTTCTAGATCTCAACAAGGAAGAGGATAACTACGGAGAAGCAGATGTTCCCATGGCAATTTTGCCTCGAACTAAGGAGATTGCACTTCTTCAGATGGATGGTGATATGACTTACGAGGAACTCAAAGCCGCCATGGATATGACATTTGAGGCTACGCAGAGCATTCACAAAATGCAGATCGAGGCTTTAAAGAGAAAATACATGGAGGTGGAGTAAATGTCCAATTCCAAGTTTACCGCTGGGGTAATATCTGAAATGGAAAAAAATTACATACATAGACTAGCCTCTAAAGGCACAAGGATAGATGGCAGGAAATTTGATGAGATAAGACCCCTTAAGATAACAAAGGGATATGTTGAAAGGGCTGAGGGCTCTGCTTTGGTTGAACTGGGTAATACCAAGGTTCTTGTGGGCATTAAAATAGAGCCAGGTGCGCCGTTTCCTGACACGCCCAACAGTGGAATTCTCGCCACAAACGCAGAACTCGCACCTCTTGCATCACCTACATTTGAACCTGGGCCACCCGGAGAGGAGGCCGTAGAATTGGCAAGAGTTGTAGATCGGGGAATTAGGGAAGGCCATGCAATTGATCTTGAGAAACTGGTTATAGAAGAAGGCGAGAATGTATGGGTTGTTTTTGTAGATATCCATGTGCTTGACTATGATGGAAATCTCTTCGATGCCTCAGGTTACGGTGCCCTTGCTGCTCTCGCAAATGCTATGGTTCCCGCTTCAAAACATGAACTAGGCGATGATTTCAAGTTGCCTGTACAGCATTATCCAGTGCCCGTAACTTTTGGTAAGATTGGAGACTGGATGGTAGCAGATCCAAATCTTGATGAGGAGAGCATTGCATCCGCTCGACTAACAGTAACCACCAACGAGGAAGGTCACATAAATGCTATGCAAAAGGGACTCAGCGGCACGTTTACCTATGAGGAAGTGCAGAAAGTTATAAATATGAGTATGGATATCGGCCGAAAGGTTAGAGAAATTATTCTTGGTGATTCAGATGGCAAAGAGGACTAAGAAGGTGGGTATTGCAGGGCGTTTCGGCCCAAGATATGGGATATCACTGCGTTACCGCTGGGCAGAGACAATGAAGGAAAAAGAAAAGAAACATCTTTGTCCAAGATGTCACCATTACTCTGTGAAACGATTATCCACAGGTATCTGGGTTTGTACTCATTGCGGTTTGAAGTTTGCAGGTGCTGCATATACGCCTGACGTATATAAGGAATGGAGGAGAGTGAGGGTAAATGTATAGGTGTATAAGATGTGGGAAACCCCTCATCAGTGAGTTAGGCGTTATGCAATTAGAGTGCGAATGTGGTAGTAGAATGTTCTACAAAGAGAGACCAAATATGAAAAAAGTAGTCTATGCCATATAAACCATTCTCAACCATTTTCCTATCTTTTCTTTTCTTTGGAATCCAAGATTTTCGTAGAGTTTTATTGCCTCCTTATTTTTCTCTCCTACCCATAATTCTATTTTTGAGGAATTTAAGGCCTCCATGGCTTTTTCTATAAGCATTTTACCTATCCCCTCGTGTCTGTAGGCTGGTACCACAACTATTTCATGTATCGCACCTACTTGCGAGTGCTCGAATTTACTGTACCAGAAACGGTTACAGAAAATAAATCCTATAATCTCTCCTTCTATTTCAGCAACAAAAAAGCATTCTGGATCTTCTTGGTAGAGGCCTTCTATATATCTTCTTGCTTTGTCTATATCTTTTTCCCCGTATTCCTCTATTCCTCGGTAGGCCTCCATGAGCATGTGAGGCATTTTTTGCAAATCCTCCCGGCTACCCTTTCGAATAGTTATTCTTTCTACTTTCATGCAGTTTATTCATAATTACTGATGGATTAAAAACTTCACTATAATTGCATGGAAAAGCAATTAAACATCCATGCCATTCTCCCTCCGTGAAGGGAAAAATATATCTCATTCAGGTCATAAGTTATACCTCTATAATGCTTTCAATAAGTTACACACCGAGAATTGCCGCGCAGGTAGGGGCAAATATGTTTGAGATAGCCATCATTTACTCCCTCTATAATCTGGCATATTTCCTCTCCTCTTGGATATTTGGTAGGCTCGCAGATTTACATGGTAGAAAGATTTTCATTATGACAGGCTTTCTAATCGCATCCTTTGTGTTTTTTATGCAATATTTTTACAGGGATTACTATACGCTTCTCATCCTAAGGATATTTGCAGGATTCTCCGCGGGAATATTTCCGGCTGCCGTGGTATCCATGGCCCATGATACAAAGATGAAGATGGGGAAACTCTCTGCGTTTGGTGCGCTAGGATGGGCTACGGGTGCTTATCTGGCCGGATTAATTTCCATGTTCTTTCCATTTAAGGTCACGTATGTATTTTCCTCCATCGTATTTGCTCTGGGCTTTCTTATGAGTTTAAATCTAAAGGATACAGGGATGAGAATAAAAAGCATACCTTTATTTCCCAAGGATATAATAAAAAGAAACTGGACATTGTATCTCTCCTATATTTTCAGACACTCTTCGGCTACCATGATATGGGCTTACTGGCCACTATTTGTGAAATCCATAGGAGGAAATTCATTCTGGCAGGCGGCAAGTATGGGTATCAATTCCACTGCACAGTTCTTCCTTATGTATTATTACACAGATGTAAAAAGAGATGTGACCTTGGTGCTTGTTGGACTATTGCTTTCGGCTCTTACCTTTCTCTCATATTTTTTCGTACCCAATATCTGGATTCTCATACCGATACAGGTTATGCTTGCGGCATCATGGGCGTTTCTGTATGTAGGTTCTCTAAGGTATCTTACCAGTCGCAATAAGGAAAAAGCCACAGCCACGGGATTATTGAATTCATCCATAGGAATCTCTGCATTTCTCGGGCCGTTGCTGGGAGGAGCATTTATGGCCTTGATACCAGGGTATCGCTATCTCATGCTTCTATCGGCAACTCTTGCATTTGCAGGTGTATTTCTTTTCTTTTTCACCCATTTCAGAGCACGTACTTAATGGCTCCTCCGTCTATTTGAATCGTGGTACCTGTGATATATCCCGCATGCTCAGAGGCAAGGAACGTTACTAATTCAGCAACCTCTTTTGTCTGCCCCATCCTGCCCATAGGTACCTCTTTGACCCAGAGATTGAGGGCTTCCTCGTATGTAATACCCTCTTTTTTTGCTCTGGCCCATGAGAGTTCCTTAATTCTCTCGGTGTATATGGGTCCGGGAGCAACGTTATTCACCGTTATTCCGTATTTTGCCCACTGAAGTGCAAGCGTCTTTGCCAGCCCCACCACAGCAAGACGTATGGAGTTGGAGAGGAGCAGATTGTCGATGGGTTGTTTCACGCTCATGGATGTCATGTTTATTATCCTGCCCCAGTTCTGCTTCTTCATATAAGGAGCCACGAGTCTAGTAAAGCGAACGACGCTCATAAGTGTTAAATCCACTGCCCTGTACCAGTCTTCATCGGTTAGTTCTTCAAAATATCCTGCAGGAGGGCCTCCTGTATTGTTCACGAGAATATGCACAGTGCCAAACTCCTCAACGGTCTCTCTCACAACTCGCTCTATGTCTTCCTTTCTCGTCACATCTCCAGGTACGGCCATGACCCGATTCATCACATTCTTATCGCCATTCTGCACAATTTCACTTGTAATCTCACGCATACTCTGCAGGAGATTTTCCTCGTTGCGGGCCACCATAACAACCTTGGCGCCCGATTCCGCAAATTTTCTTGCTATGGCCCTTCCCATTCCTCGGCTGGAGCCGCAAACAATTGCCACCTTATCTTTCATACTTATCACCTATCCTTTTC
The DNA here is from genome assembly GCA_015522955.1 of DHVE2 group archaeon. GTDB lineage: Archaea > Thermoplasmatota > Thermoplasmata > Thermoplasmatales > Aciduliprofundaceae > S014-41. The sequence goes on along the minus strand of WALG01000161.1, from coordinate 925 downwards.
AGAAAGAGTTTTAAATTCTTTTCAAGATGCGTCTCTTGGATAAAAGAGAGAGCATCTTCCACATCATCTAAATATTCAAGGTCCTCATGCAAATCGCTACCTATGGACACAGGTATATTGTATCTTCTCAGTCTTTCAAAGATTTCCGGGGCAAGTCTGTAATAGGGCTCGCCCAATTTGGTATAATTTGGATTTGTATTTAATTCTATCCCTATTTCATCAACCTCAAGTACGCGGAGAAATGCGTTGATATCCGTGTTTCCAAAGTTGCGCATGAGATCGTTATGTGCTAAAATAACTGGAGCATCAATCTTTTTACGGATATCCAGAAGCATCCAGAATGGATACCCATCCCAGAGAGAGTCCTGCACATATTCAAAGAGGACAAAATCAAAACCCTTAAAGTCTGGTAGAGATGAGATATCAGTGCGCGGTGAAAAATCTACCTCTATTCCTGCATAAATTTCCATATCTCGATACTTTTTCCTCAGAGCATGGATATCCTCGAGGTACATGGTGAGATATTTAGAGGGTATGGAACTCACCTTTCGGGTTTGATAATGGTCTGTTATACCTATTTTTTCCATCCTTTTCTTAATTGCTTCTTTTACAATAATCTCGGGAGTATATATTCCATCGCTCCAGGTGGTATGGATATGGAAATTCATCATAACATGAGGATAAACCCATTCATTTAAAATATCTTTTCCTTTGGCATGCCTCCCTTCACATATCCTTACATAACATGGGACAGCATACGAATGGAGTCCTAACAATGAATAGCAAAAAAGATTTATATAATTTAAATTTATCTTTAGTGTAAATGAGCAGAAAATTGAAAATCCTGTTAATCGAAATAGGTGCAATTCTTGTAATCACAATTTTTATTGGAGTTTATCTTACCCCGCATCAAAAAGTCAAATGG
>WALG01000160.1 GCA_015522955.1 DHVE2 group archaeon | reverse complement strand
GTTAAGAGGTCTTGCTCTTATAGAGAAGCGACATGCAAAGTTCTGGAAAGATTATCTAAAAAAGAGGGGAGTGGAGGTAAAAGAGAAAAAATTGGGTCTATGGGAAAGATTTGGGGTGTATCTCCTTCGTAAGTTGTTTGGTGTATCCCTGGTTATATCACTCTCCGAGATGGGAGAGGCATCAGCAATTTATACCTATTATGACTTCTACACACATGGAGATTTGAGTCCTCAGGAGAAAGAGGTTCTATCCCGAATTATATTGGATGAAATGGAACATGAAAAACTGTTTTACGAGGAAAAGAAAATTCTGCATGTGGAAAACATCCGTGATATGGTTTTAGGTATGAATGATGGTCTTGTGGAAATTCTTGGTGCAGTCACTGGCTTATCCGCTGTTTATGTAAACAACCCTCTCTTGGTGGCTCTCAGTGGTTTGATTGTGGGAGTCGCTGGCTCTCTATCTATGGGCATAGGGAGTTATGTATCTGTGAGGTCTCAGAGACAGGTGAATGAAGGACTTAGAAAAAGATTCAGAATAATGCTATCGGTATCGGAGAAAAGAGCAAGAGAAGAAATAGGGGACCGACTCAAAAATATAGGTCTCCCGGATTATCTTGCAAAGGAAGATGCCCAGAAAATGAGTGTGAAGGAGGAAAATATTGAAAAATTGTTGCCTGAGGATGAGACCAACGAGGTCCGCTCCGCAATATATACCGGTCTGGCGTATATTCTGGGTGTTATGTTTCCTGTGATGCCCTACTTCTTCTCACCCACTACTTACATAGCTCTTCCCCTCTCTGTGATATTCGCGGGCATCGCTCTCTCTATAGTCTCCGCCATAATATCCATAATGTCTGGAATCTCTGTAAAAAGAAAGGTGGCAGAGATGATAATCTTGGGACTCGGCGCTGCTGGACTGTCATATCTATTTGGAACCGTTATAAGCATCATATTTGGCGCTACATTCTCATAAAAAAGATTAAAAACCCGTTACCTATGCCCAACCCATGGACGTATATCTAGATATGACTGGTACAATCACAGATATGAGAAGCGAGAACTTTGCCATGTACAAACTAGCTGAAGAAATAAAGCATAGATTTGCCATGTCCCTAAGTGCAGATGAGGTTCTAAGCAAAATTGAGGAGTATCGTAAACCCATTATGGAACAGAGAGACAAGGAGTATGTTCCAATTCGCCACCTTGTGCTAGAGGCAGTTGAGAGATTAGTTTCCCGGCCTCTCGGTGCCGACAATTCATACTGGATTCTTAATGAGTACTCCGCTGTGCATTCCAGATATGTTAAACTGGCCCCTGGAGCTTTGGAGGGCCTCCAGGTAATCCGTAAAGTGGCAAAGCATATGGGACTGATAACCGATGCAGATAGACCCTTTACCGAGCGCCTTCTGAATTCCCTTGAAATTGCAAAATTCTTTGATTCTATAACTACAGCGGAAGATGTTGGTGTGGGCAAACCGAACCCTAAAATATTCGAGGAGGCATTGAAACATGGATTCTCAAAATTGAAGATTTATATAGGTGACAGTGAGAGAAGAGATGTGAAAGGCGCAAAGAGAGTGGGCATGATTGTCATAAAAATTGGCAAATTCTCGGAGAGTGCAGATTATATTGCACCCAATCTTCTGGAAGCCGCAAAAATCATTCAAAATCTTCCTGGGGAAGATAATCCATAACAGATTTGCCCCTTTGGGTGAGGTTTACAATAATGACCTTCTTTATTATTCCCATACTCTCAAGTTTTCTAAGAATGTCGCTCATCTCATTCTCTGGAATTTCAAGTCTGGCCTGAATTTGTTCATAGGTCCATCCCTGGTATAGCATCTGGAGTATTAGTTTTTCCCTATTACTTAATTTCATCAATATTTCACGATTTATGTAATCCTCCATAGAGATTTTAAGTAATTGCCAGAAAAAATCCCTTTTCAGGGGTGGCGCGAGGATATACATACTTTTCTGAGTCCCCTTATCTCCAATATCTATTCTTATCAGCGCTACTCTGTTGAAACCTATCTCCATGGTTCTCCGGGAGATATCATCTATCTTGGAGAGGTGCACCGCATAGTTGCCTGGAACTATCTTAATAAAATCGTTCTCCACTCGTAGATAACCTTTTCCCCATTTATCCCCGACCTTATGGGAGATTAGTTCGTTGCTTACAAGGCGTTTCAAAAGTTCAATTTTGAATTTTCTTATGCAGGGGCCCTCCCCGGAAAAAAGGGTATAGAAGCGTTCTTTAGTTCTTATATTGAGATATTCTATAAGAAGTGAGGAGCGACCCTCCTTGAGCGCTGGAAGTGCTATTTTCTTATCCACGCTTAAAATGCTTATAAGCGGAATATCCATCATTTCTTGCCCATGAATCTGTATTTTTTTATCATCTAAAGCAATCTCCCCCTCTACCCATGGCTTATCAGTGTAGAATATGAAGCCCCGTCCATAGGGGTGAATGTACTCGCCTGAACATTTTACTATCATTTTCTCTTTTTCCTTCTTACAAATAATTCCATTTCTTCCCCAATTCTCACATCCTGAATACTCACATCATCTCTGTTTTTGAGATGTTCGATGAATCTGTTCATCTCCTCGATATCCTTGAACGAAAACTTGAGCATTCTTCCTTCTCCCTGGCAGTTTATATTATCCAGAATTTCCTGTGCCTTCTTGGCCGTTAGCATTTCCTGGAGTGGAGTTTCCATGGCCTTTTTATAGAGAATTTCGTTGATTTTCTCCTCAAGTTCCCCCAGCCGGAATGGTTTGGTTATATAGTCATCGGCACCGGATTTCATAACTTCAATGGCCACATTAAGATCTCTAAGTCCTGTCATGACTATGATACCAATCTTCTGGTTTATATCTCTTATAATTTTAAGTAGTTCAGGACCCTGCACGTCGGGCAGAAGAAGATCCAAAAGGAGCACATCTATTCTCTTTCCGGATTCTATATGTGCCATGGCCTCCTGAGCATTATGGGCTACCAGAACTTCATATCCCCTGCTTTGAAGATATACCTTTATTATATTCACGAGTTCCTCATTGTCATCCACAACCAGAACACGTATTTTTTCATCCATAATCCAACTTTAAATTTCCCCTATTTATCATTTTTCAATTCAATATCGGATTTGATACCACAACTAGTTTCAGAACTCATCCAATCTCTTCTGATGTCTCAGGTTGTAGAGAATTTTGCTATTTTTAAACCATTCTCCCACGTGAGTTTTATTCTCCATATATTTCAGTGCCTGCTCCACATCATCAAACTGCAAAACTTTTTGATTGAAGGCGTGTCTCACTGTCTCTCTTATAACCCATACTCCCAGAGGGAGTTTGTATTCTGGAGTTATTTCCCTATACACAAGAACTTTGGCCTGTCTATGGCGGTGATGGAGATATTCTGCCACACTCAGTCTGGCGGCATAATATGCTCCCGTGATATTGCTGGCATATTCTTTACGACCTATGAAGGGTTCATAATCTTCCAAAACTACACGTTGTGTAGGGGAGTAAAGGGTGCCCTTAAGCCAGGATTCCATCATCTCGTATTCCCAGGTACCGGGGAGCAGCAGAATATGAATCTTGTTGCCCATATATGCATTATAGTAGTACTCCACAGAGTCCACAGTATCAAAACCTCGTATCTCCCTGAGAAGTTTCTTGGCAAGCATATCATCCACTGCCGTTATACTCCATCTTGTGGGCACGAGTTTTCTGTCCTTACCCAGTACCCCTGAGGAGAGAAGACGCTGAAGATAGTCCACATTGTAACCATACCCATAGAGTTCCTCCACAGCCTTCTTCGCTTTTAAACGCTCCTCCACCACCATATCCACCTTTCGGGGTATCACAGGATTTTCTGTCAGGTCGATTCTCCGTGGTTCAATCTTTGGCCCCATGGGGTGAAAGAAATCGTCCACCATGGCCTGAGGCGTAATTTTCTCCACCCAGATTTCGGTATCCACAGAGCGTTCTGACATGGCAATTTCCTGAGATGCGCTTATTATCTTTTCGTCTATCTTTTTCACATTTACTTTTCGAGATGCGCGTATAAGCGGAGATGTCAGAGAAAGAATATCTTCAAGGCTCCTTCCGTAAAGTACCGGGGTGCCTGTAAAATGCAAATCCCTTCCCCCGGCAACAAGGGGACCTGCCCATACATTGGGGTATCCAAATCGACCCACAAACACGCTGGGCGGGGAGGCACCAAATATGGATTTACCTGTTATCCTTATTCGCGGAAGCATGCTCTGTGCTGCTTCAAGGATGGGACATTTTGGTAATCCGCACCATAGCCTCCCTTTGCATCTCACGCACAACTCTCCGAACACATGAAAATATAATCCACCAATACATTTATTTTTTTGTGAAGAAAGCATTAATAGGTGTAAGACCAATATCCATGTATGAGCGAGAAAACATGCGATGTGGTCGGCTGTGACGAGGTTGCGGTGAAAACGGTATCCCGAAAAAAAGCGGAAAAGATTTTTGACCTTAAAGGTGACAAAAGCACCAAAGTGCATCTATGCAAAAAGCATTATAAAGAGTTCAAAAAGAAGACTAAAAAAGAGAGGGGACTGGAGAGACTGGCCTGGAAATGATCAGGAAAATCTGAAAATATAGCGAATTGGTAAACGAAGGGTCTTTCCAGTCCAGTAGGGACATTGAGTGCATTTAAAGCCAACTACCACACGACCCCCATCCAAAGTTGCATTCTCCACCTTTACCATTTTCTCTCCGCATACGGGGCATATTTCAAGGTTATCCACATGTTTATCGGTTATTCTGTATCTTATCTCCATCTTTATTTTGCCCGTTTTCAGGGCTATTAATCTCAGCCTTCTCCCGCTTATTCTATATTCTGCATTTTTTCTGCGGAGATGCTTCATAACCTCATGGAGAAGTTCATTCTGAGACTCTACAACTCTTTTTGACTTCACAACCTTTAGAACGGCAGAGGTTACTTCATCTTCGGGGGGTATTTTATAACCCATTAAAAGAT
>WALG01000159.1 GCA_015522955.1 DHVE2 group archaeon | reverse complement strand
TAAAAAGATAGTGACTTGAGTCATTACCCACATCTGTTTAGAAATCCTTATTTACCATTGCACTATGAGGTATCGGTGACGTTTATGCAGATGAAAATCGCGAGAAATAGGGAATATAGCAAAGAAATGAAAATCATCGCGAAGAAGGAAGGTGTGGATATAGAGAAACTGAGGAGAAGAGTTGCCGCGGGTCATGTTGTCATACTCAAAAATTTGAGACATGATGTGGAGCCTGTAGGTGTTGGCACAGGTCTCCGTGTGAAGGTTAATGCAAATATCGGTACGTCCATGGACATCATAGATATGGAGGCTGAAGTTAGAAAAGCAAAAATTGCTAAAAAATATGGTGCGGATACGATTATGGATCTAAGCACTGGAGGTGACTTAAACGAGATTCGCCGCCGCATAATGCGCGAAGTGCCCATAGTAATCGGTACCGTTCCAATTTATCAGGCTGCTTGGAAGATGCTAGAGAGAAAGAAGGCCATAGTGGAGATGAGCGAAGACGATATGTTTAACGCTGTTGAAACACATCTTAAGGACGGTGTGGATTTCCTGACAATTCATGTGGGCGTAACAAAGGAGGCTGTGGAAAAGATGAAGAAGAATCCCCGCGTTGTGGGCACTGTTTCCCGGGGAGGGACATTTCATGCGGCGTGGATTCTCCATAATGGAGAGGAGAATCCTTTCTACCGCAATTACGATTATCTCCTTGAATTGCTGGCAGAGTATGATGCCACCATAAGCCTCGGGGATGGTCTTCGCCCAGGAGGATTGCCAGACGCCACGGATTTTTTGCAAATTCACGAGTTATATACCATAGGGCAACTTGTTAGGAGGGCGAGAGAACGTGGAGTTCAAGCCATGGTCGAGGGACCGGGGCATATTCCCATAGATCAGATAGAAGCCAATGTAAGAATTGCCAAAATTGCCACGGATAATGCGCCCTTTTATGTTCTTGGTCCTCTTGTGACTGATATAGCATCTGGATATGATCATATCACCGCTGCCATAGGAGGAGCCATCGCGGCCATGGCCGGCGCAGATTTTCTATGCTATGTGACCCCTGCAGAGCATCTGGCGTTACCCAATGAGGAAGAAGTGAAGAGGGGTGTGATAGCCACGAGAATTGCAGCCCATGCGGTGAACTTAACAAGATTTGAAGATGAATATAAATGGGATCATCGTATGTCAGAAGCCCGTGGAAAACTGCGCTGGGATGAGCAATTGAATCTGAGCATAGATAAGGAAAACGCCATAAAGATTCGAAAAGAGAGGTATCCCCACAGCCCACAGGTATGTACCATGTGCGGCGAATTATGTGCCATAAAGATACTGCGAGAGTATCTGGAGGAGAAAAAGTAGGGATTTCTAGATTTAACGAGACAAGATAGCATGGATATGCGGGGAAAAGAATAATATGCCCCAAGGGAATAAAGGGATGTGATTATCGAGATACTCACTGTGGTCATAATTCTTGCCTTCACGCTTCTGGCCCTGAGAAGAAATGCTGTTATTTATCTTTCCATTGGATTGGTTATAATTTATTTTCTAGAGATATTTATTCTGTATTTCCAGGGTATGGGAGGAATTAGCCTCTATTTCAATCTTTTTGCCTGTAACTCCAACACAATTAGTTTAGGAACATTCACAGGCATTTATCTTCATAGTCTCAATCCAATGCACATTTTTTTCAATCTACTTTTTCTCTTTCTGATAGGTATTCCCTTCGAACAGCGGGTTGGAAGTTTCAAATTGACAGTTTTATTCCTCATCTCCGGGATTCTTGCGAATATTGGGTACTCTATGTTTCTGCATTTTATGGGAATAGAATCCTACCTTATAGGTGCCTCAGGGGCCATATTCGGCCTGATGGGAGCGTTTCTCGTTCTTTATCCAGAGGATGAGATTACCATGTTTCTTGGACCGATCCTAATGCCTAGAGTGAAGGTAAAATATGCAGTACTTGCCTTTATGGCTGTGGAATTTGCTGCATCATTTCTGTGGGTTAACGATAATGTTGCCCATGGAGCCCATGTGATTGGAGCGGTATCTGGTGCAGTTCTTGCATATTTTATGAGAGATATAAGAATTAAAGGTAGTGACAGAAAAGATGTTAATTATTCTCTTTTAGAAAATATGGCGGATACGGATGACCTGAGATACATATATTCTAAAATAAGAGGCGAGCAGGATGAGGTTATCAGAGACTCATGGATTCTGGAGTTCTTCCGCAAGAAATACGGAGATGCTGAATTTCAAGGAAAATATGTGAAGAGTGGAGGTCATAAATATCGGATTTTCAGGTGATAGAGATGAGAATAGATGGCTCCTATGGAGAAGGTGGTGGCCAAATTCTGAGAACAAGTATAGCGCTGGCTACCGTTCTCGGGGAGGATGTGGAAATAGTAAATATCCGTGTTAAGAGGAAGAATCCTGGATTGCGAAACCAGCATTTATGGGGCATTAAACTCGTGGCGAGGATGTGTAATGCCAGGGTGGAAGGTTTAAAAATAGGCTCCACACGCATTCGTTTCTCTCCAGGAGCTCTGCAGGGTGGGGAGTACAGGGTAGATATAGGAACCGCTGGAAGTGTGACGCTTATCTTGCAAACAGCATTACTTCCTGCGTTGATGGCTGATAAAAGAGTTAAGTTTGATCTCAGAGGTGGTACAGATGTGCCATGGTCTCCACCGGTGGATTATTATGCTCATGTGCTATTTCCGCTCCTGCACAAAATGGGTGCGGATGTAAGTATAGAAATCTTAGAACGCGGGTATTATCCTGAGGGTGGTGGAAGAGTGAGGGTTATTGTAGAGCCATCGGAATTGCAAAGAATAGAACTCATCAAAAGAGGCATGCTAAGTGAAAGAAATGCGTACTTATCCTTGCGTAATCTTCCTGAGCATATAATAGAGAGAATGGAAATGCAACTTGAAGACTGGAACGTATATCGGGATATCAGAAGAGGTGGGATAAGCAGGGGTTGCAGTGTAATCCTTGCAGAAAAATACGAATATACTGTAATGGGTGCAGATAATATATGTCGTCGTGGAGTGCCTGCAGAGAAAATAGTGAGGGATGTAATGAAGAAGATTGATGCGGAGAGAAACGGAGGAGGTACGGTGGATGTGAATATGGGTGACCATCTCATTCCATTTGGATTTATTGCTGGTGGAATAAGATATAGGGTGAGAGAATCTACAATGCATTTAAAAACCAATGCATGGGTAGTTGAAAAATTTGGAGGAAAGGTGATCATTGAGAATAACTGGATTCGAATCTATGCATAAATGTAGTCCTTGGGAACCTTTTTCATTTGGGCTGCCTGCTCTCTTATTTGTGATATGTTTTTCTCTATTTTCTCTGCCTCCTCATAAAGAGGTTTTGGGTCTATCTCCACACCACCAAGAATCTTGTTAAGAGTCTCCACAATTCTTGCTGCTGCTCTTGCATCTGGATAATCAGGATGTGCCTCAGCAAGAAGTGCTATTACATCTGTACCTCTCTTCTTTCCTTCTGTTAGAAGAACTCCGCTTACACCAGTAATAACGCCTTCACTAAATTCGAGAACTTCTTCAGGAATTTTCTTTTTTGCATATTCGGTGCTAGCAACCCCATAAATGTCTACTTTATCTTTCTTCTTCTCCTGAATTAGCCCCTCAGGAGAAATGACCAGTGAGGCTTTCTGCTCATCGGCCCAATCAAGGATAAGGGTTGCTAGAGGCTTTAAAAGCGAGGAAGGTATCTGAAACTCGGAAACAAATACTGCGAGTTTTGTCTCATTTATTTTTCCACCATATATTCGAACAGGATGATATGGTTCCCCATTTCGGATAAGAGCCACTGTGGGGAAATACATGCTATCTACTAAGGCAATTTGCTCCAAGGACAGACTCTCTATTATATAATTTGCCACAATAGAACTCACAAGTCCCACCGAGGGGAAACCATCTATCACTATACCATCACGCAGATCCATTTTCTCGAGTTCGTAAATCTCAAGATCCATGGAGAGTTTAACTGCGTTGCATATTATAAATTTTTTTATCCTGCCCAGATGCTCTAATCATGGTATTTTTGAATATATTTTTCCTGTTCCTATCCATTATTCAGCCATTTTTTGGTTAATTTTTTATAGTGTTTCTGAGTAAAGTTTAAATGTATGTTTTATATACCACACTCAGTGGTAGGTGATAAGTTATGGCAGGTATAGGCCCTTATCTCGTCAAAAGGCTTATTCAGGCAGTGATAACCTTGTTTGTAGTCACCAGCATAGTATGGGCCCTTTTTGAGGCCATGCCTGGTGATCCCACTGATGCATTCTACGCAAACCCCGCATTTAAGCCAGGAGACGTTGCGGATATGGCGGTGAGTTTTGGTCTCGCAGAAAAGTTCTATGCTAACTATGCTCCTGGAGATTTTCAACCTATTGGAAGTACTGAGGTACCTGGGGGGGATTTAAACTCAACCTATTATTACAAAATTATTGATTTTGGAAAAGATCCCCGCGCTATAAGTATGCAATATAACACAACTCAATTTTCTATGCTATCAGTATATATATTCACCAGCGAGAAGAAGATCCCGGTCACAGAAATTTCTATGGATGAATCAGCCAAAAACCACTGGATACATTATACTACAATTGGTTATGCTATTCAGAGATCCGGTGCAATGCCAAGAAGATACACATATCTACTTATAAATGTGAGCGGTGCAAACCAGCCAATACCATCCAATTTCAAGTTAGTAAACATGTATGTGATGGATACACCTTTGTATGTGAGGTATGTGGAGTACATAAAAGATATGTTCACATTTAATTTTGGATGGTCTATAGTGTATAAAAAACCAGTGTGGGATATACTTAAAGATCGCATACCCCGTACTCTTCTATGGTTCGGAACGGCCACCATCTTGGTGTATCTGCTTGGGATACCTATAGGTACATACATTGCCTGGAGAAGAGGTGGTGTTGCTGAAGGTGTGGCCATAGGTACTAGTCTCTTCTTCTACAACATGCCGTCCTTCTGGCTTGGACTGATTTTCATATGGATATTCTCATACACATTGGGGTGGACACCCATAGGTGGATTTGCCAGTGGCACTCTCACAGGTCCGGGTACCACATGTGCAGTACTCCACGTGTGTCCTGGAAGCCCACTCTACACTGTTGTTGATTATGGATGGCATCTTCTGCTACCCTTGTTTGTAATAATCCTATTAGGTATTGCAGGAGTCATTCTGCTTCAGAGAACATCAATGCTGGAAACCATGGGCGAGGATTATATTCTCACAGCCAAAGCAAAAGGCTTACCAGAGAAAGTTGTGAGAAACAAGCATGCTAGAAGAAATGCAGAGTTACCTATAGTCACAGCCTTTGTTATTTCATTCAGTTATGCCATTGGTGGTGCGGTGATTCTAGAACAGATATTTTCGTACGAAGGTGTTGGTTACACATATCTCCAGGCGCTGATGAGGCAGGATTTCTTCCTTGCAGGGGCATCATTGTTTATAATATCTCTCTTAGTTATAATTGGAAATGTAATCGCAGATATCCTGTATGGATTCCTTGAC
>WALG01000158.1 GCA_015522955.1 DHVE2 group archaeon | reverse complement strand
CCGTCTGAAGCGGGAATTTGGCAGAGAGAAGAGGTATTTTGATGTACTGCTGGAGATTCACAGGATAGTACTTTATCATATTGGCCATCATCTTCATAAGGTCAAAGGTAGTATAAAGGGTGAAGGCCATACCTACCATAAGGCCATAGAGTATGCCAGTAAGATTTGCTGCCGACTGGTATCTCTTCTTTCGCAATCCTATAACACGAATGTAACTCTCGCTTATGATTTTTGAAACTTTTCTGGGATTTGCACCCATGTCAAGCCCGGTGACGAACATATCTGTGAATTTTGATATGAGATTACTCCCTGTCTCACCGGCAAAAAATCTCCAGGCCTTCTTCTTGTTTATTCTTGTGAGCAGTCTCTTGTAAAGAGTGTCTATATATTTTGTCAATTTTCCAAAATCATGCTTTCTCAGACGCTCCATGGCGGTAACGTCACTTCCCTTTGCCTCCACATAACTACCAACAGCACGGATAAACGCGTCATAGTTTTCATCGCAGTTTATCAGATCGCTCTCCGCCGAGTGAGTGAGATACCCCGGGTAGAGAAGAGGCATCACAGATATGGCCACCACCATTTGAAGAGGAAGATGAAGGAAAAAGAGAATGAGGAACAGAAGTAAAACAGTGAGATATGCAAATGGAAGAGTTTTCAAAAGTTTCAATTCATGAGGAGACCTTACATCCTTGCGATTATGCCATATTTCATCCTCTGGAAGACGAGCCTTTATGGCATAAAGCATTATCGCCTCTACTGTTATGAATGCAAGGAGTGTAAGGTATAAAAAGACTGCTACATCACCTGACATAAACATAGGGAGTATGGCCACAAAAACCGCAAAGAAAAGCATGGAGATAAGCATAGCCACAAAAGTTTCCTTGTAAACATCCATCTGGGCCAGTGCCGCCTCGTATTTAACAGCATATGTTTCAAGAACCACAGTGCGCTCCTTCTCAAGAAATATTTCAAAATCTTCACCAGCATCTGCGCTATGAGCAAGCCTGTCCAGAAAATCTGCAAGAATCATACTTGGGCTTCTTTTGGCGACAACACGCACAGCATCTGGAAGGCTCAGGTTCCAGTACTCCATAAGATGATATATTTTTTCAATCTCCTCGCTAAGGGCCCCATACTCCTTGACTTCCGAAAGAATACGAAATATCTCCTTTCTCGGGAGTTGCGCTGCCGCCAGAACTGACATGCGGGTTATAAAGAGGTGCAGATACTTCTCAATCTCCTTCTTTCTCTTTTCACCTCTTAGCATGGGAAATAGAAGCGCAGTGAGAACACCAAAGGCTGGTATCAAATAAAGAACATAATTGTATGGATATTGGGAAAAGAATGGAAACTGTAAAGCCAAAATATATGCAAGAATCACAGTGGTCAGAACTATGGGAATAGCATAGAGAGTAATGTACTTCCTCCAAGGGATGTTAAAGGACGCATAGAGCCTGAATACCTTTTCTCTTATCCCCGGCATAGAGCATCACACTGTGAACGGTAACTTTTCCGTACCATATTTCTGAAAATCTACTACGATTTTGACCACATCCCTGTAACGAAATATGTTGCGTTCAATCATCTTTCTTATTATCTTTGCTCTCAAAAATAAATCATCATATATCTTTCTGGGGTCAGAGTATCCAAGTAAAGGGGCTATTTTCTCCTCGAGAATATATGAGTTGTTCAAACCGCGGAATATGTGTTCATCCCTTAGCGGATCCCATACGAATACGGCCTTGGTCATCACACCTCCAAGTTCCGCCGAATATCCTATAATCTCTTCCACAGAGAGAACACGTCTGAGTACTCTGCCTCTGAGATAAACAGCCTGCTGAAACACTCCTATATTAAGGTTATCCATGAAAGTTACAGGCACACTTATGGGCGGAGAACTGAGACGCTGTATCATCCTTTTAATGGACGCAGCGTGAAAAGTGGACATTACAGGGTGACCAGTTTGCATGGCCTGAAATGCAACATTGCCCTCTGCACCTCTTATCTCTCCCACAATTATGTAGTTGGGCCTGCTTCTTAATGCGGCTTTTAGCAGGTCGAACATCTCCACACGAGACTCTTCAGGACCAGCCTCCCTTGTGAGCAACCTCTGCCATATCTCATGGGGCACATGCACCTCTGGAGTATCCTCTGCCGTGAAGACCTTGTAATCGTACCTTATGAAAGGTATTATTGCGTTGAGCGTTGTTGTTTTACCGCTTGCAGTCTCTCCGGAGATGAATATGCTCTTACCATACTCTATAGCAAGCCAGAGATAGGCAGCAATTTCAGCGGAGAATGTACCCCATTTAACCAGTTGGGTCACGCTCAACGGCTCTGCGGCGAATTTTCTTATTGTGAAAGATGCCCCCTTTATACTGACATCATCCGCGTAGATTATATTTATTCTGGAACCATCGGGCAATGCGCCATCCACTATAGGGCGACCAGTACTCACCGGTCTACCCATACGCTCACTCATTCCACGCAGATACGAGTCCAGTTCATCATAACTTGTAAACTGCACATTTGTCTCCACGGTCTCAAATATCTTATGCACAAGATGCACAGGCTCTATACCAATGGCATGGATATCTTCTATGTAGGGGTCACGTAGCAATGGCTCAAGAGGACCGCTCTCTATTATGTCCCTCTTGAGATAGTACTCTATCTTATCGTATTCTTCCTGAGTTACAGGAACTTTCACGTTGCGGAACATACTCATAAAACTCTTCTTCTCCCGAAACGGTACAAACTCCTCCGTGAGAGATACAGAATTCTTGAGCAAGCGCTCTATCTGTTTCTCAAATTCCTCCTTTGTTTTGTGGGGCGGTTCATAACCAGCCTTTATGAATATGAGTTCCCTTATTTTCTCATACTTTATCCGTTCCTCATCATTGAGTTCTGGCTGCACCACCCGATATTTTCGGTCCCCTCTCCTCCCGTAGATATGGATGAATATAGGGTCTCCCACAGGATAAATCAGATTCACCCAGTCCATGTCTTTCAGGTCTCTGGATAACTGCTCGTAAAACTCTGGTCTCTCATTTAGTTCCTTCTGAATCTTCTTTATATACTCGCCAAGATGCGGATTACGACGAACTGCTATCTCCAGTTTTCCCATCATGGGCATCACCTCAGGAGACCGCCATTATCTCCAGAATCAACCCGGTACCTGCCTCCACACGGAACACAATACTGTTCTCAATTCTGCCCTGAGCATTTGCAAATCTCCTGATAAAGGCTACACGATTTACCATTCCACCAATCTTATTTATGCTTGTCTCAATATACACCTGTGCTGCAGCACGGAAGGGTGCAAGAATTTCCTCTCGCATTACTCCCTTTTCTACGGTGAGGATTATGGTTCTGTCAAGGGCCATCAGCCTCTTAAAAAAGGCAAGTAACTGCTCAGACCTGGTTTCCACATTGAGACTGACCTTCACAAGTGCCGAAAGAGTATCAATAATTATAATATCCGTCTTGAAAAGTTCCGGAGCATTCATCAACCTTCCAAGAAAATCCTTTCTGTTGCGAAGATTTCCAATTATGGGATAAACAGGCACGAAAACCAGCCTATTGCGAAGCAGAAAACTGGCAATGGGATAATTTAGGGAGTACATTTGCTTTATAAAATCTCTCACAGTCAGTTCAGTGGATATTATCGTGACAGTATGCCCATTCATTAAAAATCCATATGCCAGCCGCTGGGTCAGAGCACTTTTACCGCTACCGTTCTCTCCCTCCAAGAGCATTAATGTTCCCTCGGGGATTCCGCCTCCGAACCTCGAATGCAATTCATCCCTCTCAAGTTTTATGCGATACATTTTTCACACCTTGAAATAGAATGTAGTAGAGAGCCCGTTCTCGAGGATTATCTTAACTACATGCTCCCCGGAACTCAGGTCAATATTTATCGTAAGAGTTATGGTATCGCCAGGCATCCAAGTAGTGGTATTCACCGTCGCATTATCCACATTCTGACCATCAATGAGGATTGTTATATAGTCAGTGCTAAGTGGCACTTTCCCAGTATTTTTGAGATACAGTACTACTGGATTATTTGACACTCTCTCTGGGTCATTTATCACCTGAAAATCTGCGGAGAGTTGTGTAGCAATCATATCGCCACGATCCTCTATGCCATTGGATATGTTGGTGATGGCTGTTGCCGCTATGCCCACAAAACTCGCTGCCAGGACCACGGAGGCAATGAAGAATATTATATGTGTGGCACTTGTGCTCATACCCATAGCATCACCTCACAGATAGTCATAGGCCTCATTACCGTACTGGTCAACAATCTTCACCCGATAACCTATATTCATTGCATCTATCCCTGTACCGCTGAGATAAATTTTTCCATGCAATTCTATATTTTGATAAGATTTCTCCAGCGGGATGGTGTCCTTATAAACTCCGTTTCTGTAGACAAGAATCTCATTGCCACCATTTAGTACAAGCAAAGTATCCGGGAGATAGTAATCCGATGCTATTTTTAGAGGATCGGTTAATCTTGAATCTGTGATACTTCCTATGTAGTTTCCCTGGAGGTCAAACTTCTTTATCACGTTACCGTCCAG
This sequence comes from DHVE2 group archaeon, assembly GCA_015522955.1. Classification (GTDB taxonomy): domain Archaea; phylum Thermoplasmatota; class Thermoplasmata; order Thermoplasmatales; family Aciduliprofundaceae; genus S014-41. The sequence continues at coordinate 1,539 of WALG01000158.1, read as the reverse complement.
CACATAGAGGTACTTGCCAACGCATACGTCTTTTCCATTGGTAAGCGATATATTCTTGAGGGGATTTCCATTATAATCCATAATAGATAACGTGCTGGTAGATACTGCGTAGATGGTGTTATTGAACGCATCTATAGCCTTTAAACTCCAATTTCTGGCAAATGAACCAAGGTAATTTCCAGATGTATCATATTTCAGTATCTCAGTGGAGTTCAAAACAAATACGTAATTACAGGCGGCAAGGTCCAGGGGAGAGGAGATAGCGATACTCCATGCTTTCTCGCCCGAATAGTTATAAGCAAAGAGGGTTGTGGCATTGATTGTATATACTTTATCCCAGGCAGCAGTGGCAACTATATCTTCTCCTGCTGCCATAGTAAACTGGATATCATGATTATCTCCGAAATCGTAGGTTGTGGCTATGAAAATCTCTTTCCTCTCCCCTGGAAACCAAAAATTGCCCTGGGAGGTAGAGGTGCTCAGCGTACCATTGATGACCACGCTTATTTTATCCATCTCCAGAGTCTGCGGTCCTTGATTCTCCGCAAATATTTCAAGTTGGGTTTCATTGTAAACAATTCTTTCTATGGAGATGGTATTTTTCACACTCTCAATTATTTCCTGGCGATTCTGAAATCCCTGGTTTACAGCATAGTATGAGACAATCAAACTATTTACCACAGAGCCTAACATGAGCAGAGAGGCAACGAAAAGAATGCTGTAGGCTGCTGTGGTACTCAGGCCCATTACATCACCTCCACATAGCGAGAGACATAGGGGGATGGTGTTGTAATCTCTTTCAGAGTAGGCACCCCATGTTTGGGAATTATCTTGATACTCATATATGTCTGCGGCTCCAAGTCCAGTCCATTGGCCGTGGCATTGAAAAATAGATTAATTACATCGCCCTGAGTTACCACACCTTGAGCCCATGTTGCGGGTTCCATATCTCTTATAGCCGACGCTCCAAATTCTCCTGCACCTCCCTGAGGCTTTGCCCCTCCGTCAAAGGTTAAAGATGCATTATATACAAGATCCGCTACTGTATTTCCATCGGTGACCTCTATTATTATACTTGAAACGTTTATTGCGGGACTTCCCGGGATGAGCGATATCTTTATAACAATCCAGTCCAGCACATTCTTATAGGGTGAGGAAGTCCCCCAGGAAGAGTTGTACCTATAACCCCCCATAGAGATAATTTTAACTCCAGTGGAGACATCTTGAATAGCCATGTTGCCCGTATCTTCAGCCTGCTGCTGTAGTTGATAGGTTACCTGAATGAGAATCACTGCAGTGACCGCAGATGCTATGATCATGGCAATGAAGATTATTAGCGAACCCACACCGAATTCTCCCTGTTCTCTCTTTATTATTTTTTTCATACCTCACATCACCTCTGATTATCACCTCCCAGGGAGAGATGGAGAGGAGAGCCGGGCAGGCTCTCCCCGAGAGAGGCCCGAGGTGATATACGCTATCACCTGCGGGCATGCAGGGCCTCCCTCAACAGAACTATGATATGGGCTTTTAAAAATT
>WALG01000157.1 GCA_015522955.1 DHVE2 group archaeon | reverse complement strand
GGCTTTATAATACAGGAAAAGGGTGAAGAAATGGAACTCAGAGGGAGGATACCTTCCTACACGATCATATACTCTTTTGAAAAAACAATAAGGATTGGGAAATGTCCTGTGTGTGGCTCAACTTTGATGAAAACTGAGTATCCTGTACTTGTAGTGGCCCACGGAAAAGAAAAAATAGTGCTATCTTCCTATGAAGGAGAGTATAAAATACCGCTCCTTTACTGCAGAAAATGTGGCTACAGTGAATTGGGTGTTAAAGTAAAGGAATGTCCAGTATGTGGAGGTATAATGAGTCCCATATTCTACCTGGATACTAAATTTGTTCCATCTGGGTTATATTTGAAGGAGACAAGGAAACCCTCTTTAATGTTTCTTCATCAGAAACGGCAATCATTGCTATATTTATATACACACCTATTTAAAAGTCTCCAACGTAACGTTTTTGAAAAAACGGTTATTTTAAGGCATGAACCACCGGAGATAATTGATGAAGATAGCCGTGCGGTTCTACTCTTTAAAAAGAAAGGTGGAGTTACAGACTCTGACCTTCAGAAGGTTAAAAAGTTAAAGAGAATAATTGAGAATCTCATAAATTATCTTCAGATTTATGGGGAAATTGAGCATCTCATGGCTGAGGATAATTGGATACTTTACGAGGTTGAAAAGGTGAAGAAGAGTTATGCAGCGCTTCTTAAAAATATGGATTTACCTGAGGCCTTTCAGAGAGTTTATAAATTTGTGCTCTCAGATTTTTCCCGATTCTATATTCCCATGAAGAGGAAGATGCCCATTGTAAAAAGCCCCTTGATAGATGCATTGGTAATGTTATATCCGTATATCCCGGAGTTTGCATCTAAGCAGTTGGAGCGATTGGGTATAAAAGAGAGAAAACTTCAGTTAAACGAGGTAAAGGAAGAGATTCAGATAGATGTGGTAAAGGAAATTGTTAGGGGGCTAAGAAAATACAGGAACCAGAGAGGAATACCCCGGCGTGAACCTCTCAAAAAGGTGTATTTTGTCTCTGACCTTGCGGACCAGGTATCCGATTTTTCCTCTGGAATAATAAGAATGGAAAACCTTTTACACTTCAGCCCCACCGAAAGATGGGAGGAAATGGAACTTGAGATAGTACCAGATATGGAAGCCATAAGTAAATCTTACCGGGCTCTGGCTCCTAAAATTGCATTTCTGCTCAGAAGGAAAAATGTGAAGGAGATAATGGACGCTATGAATAAGGGTGGTTACAGTTTGGGTGTTGAGGGCTTTATTATAAAGATAACGCCTAATATGCTAAAATACGTGGAAAAGATGCCTCAGGGCTATGAAAAGATAACACTGCCTCATGGTACTCTATATATAAACAATGAGAGAGATATCACCACCGAGAGATTGAGATTTGTAAATGAGATTATAAGGCGTATAAATGAAATGAGAAAGGAAATAGATATGGAGTATGACGATCTCATAGATGCGAGCATTTCGGGTGACGAGAGAATGGTGAGAGAAGTCAGGGTTTATGCAGAAGATATAAGAAGCAGGTGCAGGATCAGGAATATATACTTCAAATACGTGGATTTTGGATTTGTGGTGACATGGCCCATAATGGGACGCAAAGTTACCATAGGAATAAATCCGTTATTCAAGAAATGGGTGATAAAGGCATTCAAGAGCATCCCTGGTGTGGCTGAGAATAAAGCAGAAGCCCTATTTCAAATGGGCTATGCAAGTGTATATGAACTTATGCAGGCTTCTCCTGCAGAGATAGCAGAAATTCCAGGTTTCTCAAGGGCATTTGCTCAGGAGATAAAGGATTACATATATTCCCATGCATTTAAGCCTAGGAAAATAGGAAATAGAAGTGTATGTCCCTTCTGTGGCACAGTTCTCGAGGAGGATGATATTTTCTGTCCGAGATGCGGAGCGCCTATCAGGGTGGAACTGAGAGAGAAGGAGGTAAAAGGTGGAAAGGTCTATATATCTTTTGGAGACTTTCAGAAACTACTGGCAAGGATACCAGAGCATCTGAGAGATGAAAAGAAATTGTTGATTACCAAAGAAGATCCTCAGCAGGCCAGGCAAATTTATGGATTGAAGAATACGCATATTATTTGGATATCCTATGTGCCTTTGGGCAGAAGTATAAAACCAAGAGAACTTGAGAAATTGAGAAAGGAAATAGAAAATTTTGCGGGAAAAGGAGTCGGAATAATATTAATAGATTGTTTCGATTTTCTGATGGCGATAAATGAAATGTCACGGATTCAAGAGTTTCTTACTTCTCTTCGAGAAATAGCAAGAAAAAATGGAATTCTTGTGCTTTTCAATGTTGAGGAAATGGAAGAGGAGACTTCAGAGGAGATAATCAAGTATGTTGACGGGAGGTTATAATTTCCACTTTCCCATTACGAATTTCCACGGTATCTCCGTCATTAATTTTTGAAATATCTATTTGATCTACAGTTACAATATCCGCAATTATTGCTCCAGCAGCCACTATGGTCTCTGCCTCTTTCAGAATCATCCCGAGCGGTGCGTTATTATAGTATCTTAGCCCGTATATAGTGTATGAGCCTACGGTACTCCCTGCTCCTCTCGGGAAAACTAAGATTTTTCCTCTCACTGATCTATGGACTACTGTTCCCTCTTTTTCGTTGACATCTCCAAGGATAACCACGGGTTTCTCTATTTTCACCACCTCACCCCGAACAATACCATCAACTATGCTTCTTCCACTGAGAATCATTCCACCACGCTCCTGAGTAGAGTGTAGAGGTCAGCAACCATTACTTCGGCACCTCCAAATTTCTCCTTGGATAGATAAAATGCTGCCTTTCCTGAGGTGGTTCCTATTCTTCTGAAAATTTTTCCGGCGTTGCTGACCACCACACATGTATCTACCATAACCAATCCTCCAAAATCCTCAATGATTTTCACATATTCTTTCCCTTGTGTTCTCACACTTTTGGCAGCAAAGACCCAGAGAGTTACATCTCTTCTTTTTCTTTTTCCTTTCACATACTCTGCAATCCTCTTCAACTCTTCAAGGGAAACGTGTGGGCATCCTATGGCTACAAGTTCCACATTTACATCCTTTTTCTCATTCTCAATATCCTTTTTCTCCACTGTAATTCTCTCTACCTTGCCACTCAGTGCATCTACATATTCTGGAGTGAAATTTTCCACATGAAACATGGCGATGCTGCCTGATGCCGCCATAGCCGCACCCATGAGTTTGAAATCATCTCTATTACCACGAACTTTAAAATAGGGAATGCCACGTATTATTTTTCCCACGTAAAGCCCAAGAAGAGGAAAATCCTCACCCTGTGGTTCAAAATCAAGATGAATAACATGTGTAGCCCTTCTGTTTTCTGAGAGATGCAAACCGTAGAGTGGTGTTTTTCCTATTATTGCGGAGGCTAGGGCTGTTACCGCGCCTTCTCTGTTTGTCCTTGCTCCAATTATAGAGTTTGCATATATTACGGCGGAACTTTCGGCCCAGGCAATATGCTCCCCAAATTTTGGCACATTGTCGAAATAATAAGGGGTGCATGTGGCGGTGGGCATAATTCCCATGCGAGTATATGCTTCTACAATTTCCATCTGTTTTCGATAGAATTCTTTATTTACCTTGAGTTCATCCAAATGTTTCTCATCAAATCCAAGGGGATTGAGTGTGGTTGGTACCTTTACCTTCACACCCCTGAGCGATTTCAAAAAATAAAGTCCATGGTCACCAATGGTATTGTAGGAGACTCCAGAAATCTGAGCGGACGTGATTGGTATCAATCTCTCTGCGCCATAAATATCTCCTATTTTTACAAGTATTCTCATCATCTTGGCATAATTTTCGCCTAGGTCTCCATCCAGTATTCTTTCCTCCTCCTTTGTAAGGTACATGGCAACACCTCAGTGCCTGAATACTCGGTAATGGGTAAATATCATAGCCATATTGTGCTCATTAGCGGCTTCTATCACCTCTTTATCTCTTATGGAACCACCGGGTTGAATTATGGCTGTAATTCCAGCATGATGTGCCTCATCCACATCATCTCTGAATGGAAAGAATGCGTCGGAGGCCAAGACAGCACCTTTTGCCCTGTCCCCTGCCTTCATGGCCGCAATCTTCACACTATCCACCCGGCTCATCTGCCCTGCGCCTATGCCCACCGTTGCCCTGTCTTTAACGAATACAATGGCATTGCTTTTAACATGCCTTACCACATACCAGGCAAATATTAAATCTTGCATCTCCTTCTCCGTGGGGACTCTTTTGGTTACAACCTCATAGTTTTCAAGTTTTTTTGTATCTACATCCTGAAGTAGAATTCCAAAATTTGTATGCTTTATTCTGTACCGCTCATTTGGAAAATTGAACATTTCAAGGATTCTCAAGTTCTTTTTCTTCTGGAGAATCTTTAAAGCCTCAGGGGTGAAGGAAGGTGCAGCAATGATTTCCACAAATTTACCCTTGAACTCTCTGGCCACCTCAGTATCAACAGTGCCATTAAAGGCCACCACACTTCCGTATGCGGACATGGAGTCTGAGTTCCAAGCCTTGATGAAGGCATCTTTTAGGTCCTTAGCGATTGCTGCACCGCAGGGATTTGAGTGCTTAATTACCGCCGCTGCGGGTTCTTCAAATTCACTAACAAGATCCCAAGCACCATCTAAATCATAGATGTTGTTGAAGGATAATTTCTTACCATGATGCTGTATGAAAGATTGTTTGTTTGCATAAATTGCGCCTCTCTGATGCGGATTCTCTCCGTATCTCAAATCTTCAAGTTTCTTGGCTGCGTAGATGAAGAAGTCTGGCAACTCTGAGGAAAATCTGCGCCATAGGGTATTGTAAATTAGAGAATCGTAACTTGCTGTGAGAGCAAATGCTCTCATTGCATATTTTCTCCTTTCTTCAATATCAAATTTTCCCTCCTTGAGAAGTGCAATTACTTCATTATACTGTTCGGGTGAGGAAACAACAATTACACGCTGGTAATTCTTTGCAGCAGCCCGTAGGAGCGCAACGCCACCTATATCTATATTTTCTATCATTTTCTCCTCTGAGGCGTTCACGAAATCCTTAAAGGGGTAAAGATTCACAACAACCATATCTATTGTTTTTAAACCTAACTCTTTCACATCATTCTCGTTTTTTGCAAGAATGCCTCCATGTATCACAGGGTGCAGTGTCTTGACCCTACCATTCAAAATTTCGGGGTATCCGGTTATCTCCTCTACCTTTGTAGCCGGAATTCCTCTGGAGGTGAGAAATTGGTATGTACCTCCAGTGGATATAATCTCGTAACCAAGAGAAATTAACTCTCTTGCAAAAATTTCTAATCTGCTTTTATCTGATACGCTGATGAGCGCTCTCATATATACCACAATCCGCTCCTCAAGATAATCTTTACGGTGAAGTGTAATCGTGACATAATTTGACACACCCAAAGGTTATATGCCAGTAAGGTATAAGGAAGAGAGTGACCCATATTACATTTCTCGGGACCGGGGGTGGAAGATTCACTACGATATATCAAATGCGTGCAACCGGAGGGATATATATAGAGGATGTTTTGAGAATTCACATAGACCCAGGTCCCGGGGCACTGGTGCAGATGCATAGATTTGGATTGAATCCTACAAAAACTGATGTTATATGCATTTCTCATGCACATACAGACCATTACACCGATGCTGAGGTTTTGATTGAGGGGATAACCAACGGTGGTACAAAGAGAAAGGGAATACTTCTTGCTTCTAAGAGTGTAGTTGAGGGTTATGATATCTATGATCCTGTGATTTCCAATTATCATCGTGGTTTATTGGAAAAAGTTATTGCCATGGCACCGGGGGATGAATTCAAATACCGAAAACTAAGAATTAGAGCAACAGCATCCTTTCACAATGACCCAACAACTGTGGGATTTAAAATTTACACTTCCAACGGCATAATTTCTTATCTTGCCGATACTGATTTTGATGGAAAACTGATAACTCAGCACAGAGGTGCAAGGATTCTTATACTGCCTGTAACTCGACCACTTGGTGCAAAGATACCTTACCACCTGAGTACTGATGATGCGGCCAGAATAGTTAAAGGCATAAAACCTGAGGTTGCCATAATAACTCATTTTGGACTGAAGATGCTGGACAATAGCCCTGATTTTCAGGCTGACTGGATATGGAAAGAAACTGGAATAAGAACCATAGCCGCTGATGATGGAATGCGGGTGGAAATGAAGAAGGAAATAGAGATTACTTAGATTTAACCCTTCTCAGTTTTCCACCGCATACGGGACACTGTGGATAATATTTTGAAAAGTATCTCCCACAGGATTCACATCTCCATCTCCACTTACGTACCTCTTTTATACCTTGCTGGTGAATTTCTTCCCAGTGGATGCCCAGTACCGATGCAACGTTCTGAATTGCATAGTCATCGCTTATGAGGGTGGCATTTTCCTGAAGTGCAAGAGATATAACATCGATATCCGCCTTAGAAAGAACATCCAAATCTCCAGTTTTTCTGGCTGCCTCCCTAACTTTTTCCACAAAGCATTCCCGAGGAGATAGAACTCGATAAACCAGAAAATCCATACCCTTATTTTTTATTTCATCCTCTACAGAAGATGGAATAATAACCTCGCAATCCCCGGGTGGAATGAAACCCTCTATGATAGCAGAAGCGTCTACAACGAGTTTCATCTATTTCCTCCTCTGGAGAAATATAGGTCCTCCTCTTTTAGTTCTTCGATGAGGTCTTTGATTTTCCATTCAATTGAGGTGGGTGTGGAAGTTGCAAATATTATGTGCATGGGAATCCTCTTGCGAATCTCTCTTATAATTTCACCTATTTTTTCTCTGGATATCTTGTGCAGGAGCACTATTCTTTGCTCCTCAATGTTCTCGAATATCTCCTGTGGAGGTGATTCTACAATATCGTTCAGTTTCATCTGTAGATGCTCGGGGCCAAGAACTACAATCTCGTCATCCAGATCTCTTATTAATTCTATTTCCTCTGATGGAAAGCCTATGAGAATGAGCATGTTTGACACCTCCTTTTCTGGTAATTCAAACCCCTTATAGCATCCTCTACAAATTCATTCATATTTAGGCGTTGCAGGGTATCTTCCAGCGGTACCCCATAATCAGGATCCCATCCACGCATATTGTAAAATTTCCTCCTTGCCTCAATAAAGTCTTCGTAACTGCGAAATGCCATATTTCCCCTAGCCGGTCCATCTTCCTGCGGGGTCCACCATCTCAGAGGTATTGAATCATCGTGAATGGGGTTCATCCCTCCAAGCACGCTATAGATTCGGGCGATGTTCTCTATTTTCCACCCAAGATTCTTGAGATCAGAGTTAAGGCCTGTAATGGTACGATAAAGGGAGACAATATCCTCCATCTCGTAGGGTAAAAATTTGCACAGTCCCATGGAATCAAAGAGAGCATCTTTGTCCCGACTCTCAATTAAAGAAGGTACAAGTTCCTTTGCTGCACCATCATTGGGTAAGGAGGCTGGTGAGGGCCATCCACGTAGATGTGAGGCACCTACATCGGCGGTGGCATAACTTAGAGCATAGGTTCTCAACCCCCGTGGATCCCAGGCTGGAGATTCAAGGGATTTCACATGTACTGCATACTCCCTTCCACGGTTTAGAATATCTGATGCTCTTTTCACGCCTTCGGCAAGAATTCCACCGATACCACGTCTGTAGGCTATACGCATCAGGAGTTTTTCTTCTGCGGCAAAATCTCCGAAGCCATTAATAGGAAAACCTATCTCCTCATGCCCAATCTCTCCTCTTTCCACCATCTCGAAGATGAATCCTATAACGTTACCGGCGGCAATTGTGTCTAATCCAAGGTCATTTGCCAGATGATTGAGATACGCTACCTTGGGGAAATCGAAAACTCCCGTACAGGCACCTAGCATGGCTATGCTCTCATACTCGGGTTTGAGATAAAACTCCTGCCCTTCATAATTTACTTTCACGTATCTGGCACATTTTATTGGGCAGGATTTCCCATGAATGTAATCCTCTGGCTCAATCTCGTATTTCTTTATGCAATCTCCGCTCAATTTTCTGGCCAGAGAGTCTGGAATGTAGGGCTTTGAGAAATTGTATGAGGGGCTCATGCCCCTTCTGGCGGAGATGAGAAGTCCGTTGGTTGTGCCGTATTCTCTCAGCGATGCAAGAGAAGGGTCATTTTCAAATTTTTTATAGTACTCCTCCCTAAGTTTCATCCAGGTATCCTTGTCAAAAATCTCTATTCTTGCATCTTCTATGGATATTGGCGAAACAAAAACACCTTTTAGGTTCTTGGAACCCATTACGGCACCTAATCCACCACGTCCAGCGGCTCTTTGAGCATCCACGATAATACTTGCAAAACGCACAAGATTCTCTCCTCCAGGACCTATGAGCGCTATGGCACCGTTGCCATGCAATTTCCAGAGTTCTCTGGAAACTTCGTGAGTTCCTTTGCTCCAGAGATGATGTGCATCCTTAATCTCCACATCTTCTCCTATTTTTAAATATACAGGCTCATCGCTTCTTCCCTCAATTATGATAGCGTCAATCCCCCATCTCTTCAGGAATGGACCAAGTCTATCGCCCACATAACTGTCACTAATCATATTTGTCTCAGGAGAAATCGATATTACTGCAACCTTGCTGGCTGCGGGTATTAAACCGCTCATGGCGCCGGGTACAAATAGAATTTTATTTTCTTCGCTAAAGACATTCGTGGAGGGGGGAACTTCATGGTAGATGAGATAATATCCCAGACCTTTTCCACCTACAAAATTATTTATTATGCGGGGATCCAAATCTTCCCAACGCACCTCACCACTGGAGAGATTTATCCTTAATATTTTTCCCCTGTAGCCGTGCATTTACTCACCCCTGCATATCTCGTGATATACTTTTTCCCCCTCGGGCGTGAGAGAATATATCACATAATTTCTCCGCCTTTTACCCTCAATGAGAGACGCATTTTTGAGG
>WALG01000156.1 GCA_015522955.1 DHVE2 group archaeon | reverse complement strand
GTCTTAGGCCATGGACGCCCTTTACATGACACTTAGCCGGCACTTTGGGACCTTAACCCACCTCTGGGTTGTTTCCCTCTCGGGCGTCAAGCTTATCCCGACGCCCTAACTCCTCCCTTCTACGGCGCCGGCAGGTTCGGAGTTTGAAAGGGGGCTGGGTCCTTTCGGTCCCTGGGCACCCAATCAGTAACTCTACCCCACCGGCTACCTCCAGGAAGGTCTACCTGCGGGCAGTCTCGGGGGGAACCCGCTAATGCCGGCCTAGATTGGCCTTTCACCCCTAGACCCAGGTCAACCGAACGATTTGCACGTCAGCACCGGTTCGGTCCTCCACCTCCCTTTCGAGAGGCTTCAACCTACCCAGGCCTAGATCGACCGGCTTCGGGTCTCCCTCCGTCGACTCCAGGCGAGCGCACCCCGCCCCTGACCCCATAGCGGGGCTGCGGGCATGTTGCTTTCGCTACGGTTACGCGCCTTCGCGCTTAGCCTCGCCGACGGACGGAACTCCCTGGCCCGTTCTTCAACACGGACGATGAGACGACGGTCCATCCCAGTTACGGGACTTCTTTCCTTTCTCGCCCCATCAGGTTGTAGCCGCCCGGTTTCAGGCTCTTTTCATCCCGCTTTCGCGGTACTTTTCAGCTTTCGGTCACCCTACTAGTTCACTATCGGACTCGGGATGTATTTAGGGTTGGATGCCTAGTGTCACCCAGATTCCCGCGCCATATCCAAGGCACGGTACTCGGAATACCCAACCTCATGGCCACCAGACTTACCCCTACGGGGCTTTCACCCTCTACGGCACCTCATTCCAGGGGATTTCGGGTTCGCCTGGGAGGCGTTGGGTTAGGTTCCGCAACTCCACATCTCCCCATGGTTTCCCATGAGGATTCGGTTTGCCCTGTTCCGCTTTCCCTCGCCGGTACTCACGGAATCCCTATTGGTTTCTCTTCCTCCGGGTACTAAGATGTTTCAATTCCCCAGGTTCCCTCTCCCATAAGGGAGTGACCGCCGAAGCGGCCAGGAGGTCCCATTCGGAGATCCACGGATCTCAGGCTCCATACGCCTCCCCGTGGCGTATCGCCGCTGGGCACGTCCTTCTTCGGCACCCGAGCCAAGCCATTCCCCGGACGGCCTATAGTGCTACCTTCCAGTCCATTATGCCGGAACGCGTATGATTGGCCTCATTGATCCTGAGGATCTAAGCCCTTCCCCGATAACCACGTTATCGGGTGCATCACCCAAAACCGCATTGAGACGTATAGTAAACTTATATTTAAGGATAACGGAGATTCAAAAATCTTTTGCAATGCACCTCCATGTGAGCATATAAGAGATGCGGGGATTATGCTCTCACTTCATATCTATTTTCGCCATGCAGTTTTCATCATCCTTTCAATTTAAAATCACACATATACAAATAGGTAAATGACCGCAGAGATTATTACCGGAGCAGAAAAATTATCATCAGGTGGAAACTCATAAAATTCTGCCAGTGCACCCGCAAATGATGCGATTACGCTTACATACCAAGGAAAGATAAAGATCAAAATAAGAAATCCCGAAAGAAAATAGGCAAGAGAGCCTTCTACGCTCTTACCATTTTTAAATCTGTGCCTTCCAAATCCTTTGCCAACTAGAGCGGCAAAAGCATCGCTTATAAGTGTCACAGTTAGAGCACCAATCACAACTTTCTCCGGAAAGAGTATAAGTGTTACTAATGCTGCAGCCGCAAAATATATATGCGCACCAATAAAAAACCTCTCTTCCTCTCTCGTAATTTCGAGCATTTTCTCTTCTATTTTTCTTAAACTCTCACTTATTTTTGCTCTCAGAACCTCATTTACAAATGGCTCTATTCCCTCCATTATGCGAATATCAATCCTCTTTGTACGATAAGGTTCTACGACGAAAAATATTATTAGGATTATCGCCAAAAAAATAAGGGTCAAATCTTTACCAAAATAAATTAGGGAGAATGGCGCCAGAAGCCCCACCATATGGATTGCTTTTCTTTGCACCTCGAATTTTAAACTCATTCGTACACTCAATTTTAGAATGATATTTAAATATTCCTGCCTATTTACCCAGGAATGTTTAAGATAAGCACCGAAGACGGAAATGCAAGACTTGGTACGCTCAAAACTAGACACGGAGAGGTTAAAACTCCTTTTTTTATGCCTGTAGCCACGAAAGCCACCGCGAAAACTCTAACTCCTGAAGATTTGCAGATATGCAAGGTAGAGGCCCTTATCAGCAATTCTCTTCATCTATTTCTCAGACCCGGAGTGGATGTTCTTGAACTCCATGGGGGCTTGCATAAATTCATGAAATTCGATGGTGTAATCTTCACAGATAGTGGTGGATTTCAGATGATTCGAAAGGGATTCTTCATAGATGCCAACGAGAAGGGCATCACCTTCCGTTCTCCCTATAATGGGAAGAAGTATCTTTTCACACCTGAGTTTAGCAAAGAAATTCAGCAGAGAATAGGTAGCGATGTTGCCATGATGCTTGATTACTGTGCCGAATATCCTACCAGTTATGAGGAGGCAAAAAGGAGCGTAGAACTAACCACTATATGGGCTGCTAGGTTTCCAAAGAACACATCAAAGCAACTCAACTTTGGTATTGTGCAGGGCTCAGTTTATGAGGATCTTCGTAGAAAGAGTGCAAAAGACCTGGCTAGCATGGATTTTGATGGCTATGGTATAGGAGGACTTTCCATTGGAGAACCAAAAAATGTGATGTACAGAATGGTTGAAATCGTGAATTCCATACTTCCAGAGAAAAACCCCCGATATCTTATGGGCGTGGGCTCTCCCCTGGAGATAGTGGAATCCGTGATGCGTGGCGTAGATATCTTCGACTCTGTGTTTCCAACACGGAATGGAAGGCATGGTACTGCCATCACCTGGCAGGGTATGCTCAACATCAGAAAGTCAGATTATCGCACTGATACCCGGCCCTTGGATGAGGAGTGCTCCTGCCCCACATGCCAGAATTTTACGAGGGCATATCTCCATCATCTTCTGAGGGAGAAGGAGATACTTGGGATGCATCTCCTCTCACTCCACAACGTGTGCTTCATGACTCATTTCATGAAGAGGCTTAGGGAAGAGATACACCAAAATTCATTACAGAACTTCAAAAAAGATTTGGAAAAAGTGTTCTGATTAAACTTCATCTCATAACTTCCAGAAGTGCAGAATTCTCAAATGCCAGAAGACATATTTTTTCTCTTTCCATATCACTTGGTATCTGAATCCCAAGATATCTTAACTTCTCCTCGCTGCATTGAACAACACTATCATCCCTCTGGAAAGGAAGTTCAAATTCCCTGCGAGACACAGCCACAAATTCTTGAGAATCCACAGGGGATGCATAATCAAGTGCATCTTTTATTTGTCTTTTTCCAGTTAAGATAAGCATCATTTCGATATGCATGTTTTTGGCAATGTTCCTACCCTCACTAAATACTCTCTCAGCCTTCTCATAGGCATACATAAGATGCTCTCTCCCTATCACGCTCTTTGCATTGAAAAGGTAAATATTCTGAGATGCAAGTTTCTTCACGTCCTCAAGAGTTACCTTCCCCCGATATCCCTTCACTTTCATCTTTGTACTCATTTTCATACCCCGCTTCCTCAAACTTATGCAGTAGTTCCTCCTTCTTGGGTGTGTCCATTAAAGCATACTTTATCACATCCACTATGCTCTTAGCAGGTACAATCTCTATTTTTCCCTCGTGCTCCTCATCCAGAATTACATCCTGAAGATTGGAATATGGGATAATCACTTTTTCAAATCCTGCATCTATCGCTGCCTCCACCTTCGCAGTTACACCACCCACTGGGAGCACATGGCCCCGGATACTTAAAGAGCCAGTCATCGCTACTGACTGCTTTACAGGGATTTTCTCAAGCGCGGATAAAACAGCGGTGGCAACACTTATACTCGCACTATCACCCTCAACACCTTCGTAGGTACCAATAAACTGAATATGCACATCGTAATTTGTTATATGTTTTCCAAAGTACTTCTTGATTATGGCAGATACATTTTCCACCGCTTCCTTGGCAATCTCTCCAAGTTTTCCCGTGGCTATCATTCTGCCCTGATCCCTAGACTGGGCTGGGGTAACTTCAGCCATGATCGGCAGCACTATACCAGAGTATTCAGCCATCCCGCTTCCTGCAGAATATACTGCGAGACCATTTACTATCCCTATGGCACGACCCTTGTTCAGGAATGTCTTGTAATCCTTCTTTATTTCTATCAAGCGGTCTGCAACCTGCTGCTCTAGGGGTCTCGCTAGTTTTTTGGCGCGAAGTACATGCACCACATCCACATATTTGCTTCCTGATTCCCGAGCAATGTCTCCTGCAACACGTACTAAGCCTCCAAGTTCTCTGAGCCTGAGGGTGAGTTTTCCTTTTCTACCAGCACGTTTCTGAGCCTCTTTTATAATCTCGGCCACTGCGCCCTTAGTGAAATGTGGAATTTTTCCATCTTTCTTAACTTCCTGAGCAACGAATCTTATCAACTTGCGACGGTTCTCCTCGGTATCTCTCATAACCGCTTTCATATACACCTCATAGCCATAACCCCGAATTCGAGAGCGAAGTGCAGGATGCATACCCTGTAAGGCGTCAAGATTACCTGCGGCTACAAGTATGAAATCGCAGGGTACAGGCTGGGTGTGTACCATGGCCCCTGCAGAATGCTCACTCTGCCCAGAGATTGGGAATTTCTTTTCCTGCATAGCAGTAAGTAAAGATTGTTGAGACTCTATGCGCAGCATATTTATCTCATCTATAAACAGAACACCTTTGTGTGCCTTATGTATTGCTCCTGCCTCCACGCGCAGGTGAGGAGGAGTCTCAAGACCGCCACTCTGAAACGGATCATGACGAACATCCCCTAGCAAAGCCCCAGCATGAGAGCCTGTAGCATCTACAAATGGAGGTTTATCATTTGGATTGTGACCAACGAGCAATTTGGGTACTATCGCCTTTTCCTCCTTCTGGACGTTTGCTCCCGCAAAGATGTAGAGAAATATGGCTATGAATATTGACCAGAAGAGGAAAGAATAATCCTGCGTAACAAATGCACCAAAAACACCAATCATGAGAAGAAGAAGTACGAGTGTGAGCATGGAAGTTTTTTTCTCAGTCTTCTGCTTCTTGGCCTGCTCCTGATACTGTTTCACTATCAACTTTCCCTGCCCTGCTGGAACAGTTTTGATTATTGGCGTATTTGGGTCCTCCTCGTTTTGAAATGCAAGAATATCCTCAAGATCCTCTCTAGGTAGAAAATCCACCATACTCTGTGCTAGCATGCTCTTACCTGTGCCAGGGTCCCCTATGAGAATCACATGCCTCTTCTGTCTTGCCGCTTTCTTTATGACTTCTACCGCTTCATCCTGGCCAATAACCTGGTCTACCAGTCTTGGCGGCACCTTTATGTCAGCGGTGGTTTCGAAATCTACCTTTTTGATCCACTCATCTACGCTTTCCACGTTATTGAGAATGGAATTTAATAGATAAAGATTACCTTTATCTCTATAAAAAGACACTGAGGGTAAATTTTAAATCTGGAAACATCATATGGGGATTGAGCCGCGGTAGCTCAGCTAGGGAGAGCGTCAGACTGAAGATCTGAAGGTCGCCGGTTCGATCCCGGCCCGCGGCATTCTTCGTATCTCTCTTTTTTCATCATAACTTTTTCCCTTTCGCTTACCTTCTTTAGGGTTCTCCGCTAAATTGGAGATATAGAATTTTACGGCTTTTTCTATGAAATTGCTCCGGGAG
>WALG01000155.1 GCA_015522955.1 DHVE2 group archaeon | reverse complement strand
CCCGTGAAGGAATCGCTCACCGGTATTACACGCACCTGGACCGGCGAGAGCCATACGGGGAGCATGGGCTTTTTGCCCTTCTTTGAATCAAGATAGGCCTTCTCAAGCATTGCGTAAATCACACGCTCCACTGCACCGCTGGGGGAGCAATGAAGTATATGCGGATACTTTTTCTCTCCTTCCTCATCGTAATAGGTTATTTCATATCTTTGGGCATTCTCCACATCTATCTGCACAGTGCTCAGAGCAGCGGCTTTGTTCATAGCATCCACAAAATTAAATTCAAATTTGAGGACAAAATAAAAGAACCTTTCATCCCACATCTGAATCAGTACAGGGCGATTGACAATCTTAACAAGCGATTCTACAAACTCGCGGTTCTCCTCATAGAAATCGCGGGTGAATCTTATGGCCACCTCATAATCGCCAAGTTCCAGTCCAAAATCTTTGAGAACCTCAATCGCCATCTTATACTGATTTTTGAACTCGTCCATGGCCTGATGAATATCAGCAGCGAAGGTATGCATATCGGGCATGGTAAATGCTCTCAATCTTCGTAGCCCAACAAGTTCTCCCTTCTGCTCTCGACGAAAAGCGTATTTGGCGAGTTCATAGACCTTGAGTGGTAGATGCTTATAGGAAAACGTAGCATCGTGCATCAAAAGAAACTGTCCAAAACATGCTGCAAATCTAAGGAAATACTTGTCCTTACCACTCATCACTATATACTGCCTGGCTGGAAATCTGTTGAGATAGGATTTTAGCGAGGGATGCTCAAAATCATACATTATGGGGGTCTCCACCTCCATGGCTCCGTAATCCAGAACCTTCTGCTCCACATAGTCCTCGATAAGCGCCTTTATAAGTTTACCCTTAGGATAGTAACGCATATTGCCAGAATCGCTGCCTGGCTCGTAATCGGCAATTTCCAGTTTCTGCATAAGTTCCACATGAGGTGGAATCTGCTTAACCGCACGAGTTCCAGAAATTTCATATTCCATAAATTTCCTGAGGTTTGGGTATTGTGTATAATCGAATTCCTCCACGGGATGCATCTTTCCATCTAATGTCATTATGTACCAGTATGTGGTTCTCTTCTCTGCCTTGAGCGCCTCGCTTACCTCCTCCTTTTCTGCAACACGAATCTCCTTGCTCAATTCGCTGAGAGGATGTCCCTTGCAGGATATTACAAAACTCTTGTACCAGCCAAACGGAGCACGATGCACCTCGTATTTCTCGCCAAGCAGAGATTCAAGGCTCTTGAGGACCTCCATTGCCTCATCTGAACTCGCAAGATTACTGCTGAGATGCGCATAAGGATAAAGCACCAGCCTTGTGGCATTGACCTTTTGTGCAACATCCTCTATCTCGCTCTTTGCCTTCTCAATGATTTGCGTATCACCCTTTTCCACGCTGATAAATGCAACGAGAACCTCCTCGTATCTCTCTCTCTTTTTCTCAATTTTTTCCGCGTTCTTCATGGCCTTTTGCTTTGCCTCAAACTCTATGAAATCCGCATGTATGAAAAGCACTCGCATAGAGATGGTATTTTCCTTTTGGTATAAAAACATAACCTCAGATATCCGAGAATCTTAAGCATATGATTAAATATAAAACTGTGATATCTGCACTATGGATGTTGAGGTGCGTACCCACACTGCACTTCATGTTCTCAAGGGTGCTGTAATTAAGGTTCTCGGTGCAAAATGGACTGCAAGCGTATACGTTAATGAAAATCATGGGAGGCTAACCGTACAGTATCACAGAAAACCTACGGAGGAAGAGATGCATCGTATAGAACATTTAGCCAATGAGAAGATAAGAGAGAATGTCCCTGTGGAAATTGCGATTCTTCCCCGAGATGAGGCCGAGAGAAAGTACGGAGATGAGATGTATGACCTCTTTCCCATACCTCCAGAGGTAAGGGTCCTAAACATTGTAATCATCAAAGATTGGAATATCAATGCATGTAACAAAGCCCATACAAGAACCACAGGAGAAATAGGGAAGATAAAAATCAGAAAAGCGAGATTCAGAAAAAATAAAAATCTTCTTGAAATATCCTTTGATGTACTGGAGAAAGATGAAAAATTGTGAAATTTTTAAATATTCGAATTATATATTTGCATGGTGGCAGCATGACATGGTCCCAAAAACTCGACTCGTTTTTTAAAATAAGTGACAGAGGCTCTACCGTGAGAACGGAAATTATGGCAGGTTTCACCACATTTATGACCATGGCATACATCATCTTTGTAAATCCCGCCATACTGAGCAAGACAGGAATGCCATTTGCACCTCTGGTTACAACCACAGTAATAGCAACAGCGGTGACTACGGTTATCATGGGTCTGTACGCCAAGAAACCCTACGCACTGGCACCCGGAATGGGTCTCAACGCTTATTTCACATACAGTGTGGTATTGGTGATGGGCTACACATGGCAGATTGCCCTTGCGGCAGTATTCATAGAAGGCCTTATTTTTATAGCATTATCGGTTACAAAGGTTCGAACCATGGTGGCAAATGCCTTCCCAATAACATTGAAATATTCTGTAGGTGCAGGTATAGGACTCTTCTTGACATACATTGGATTAAACAACGCTCAGATAATAAGATACACTGCAGATAAACTGCTTCCTACACATCAAGCCATAGATGTTGTGGTTTCCCTCAACTATATAAACATACCATCGGTGGCTGTAGCACTCTTTGGAGTTTTCATAACAATAATATTTCTTGTTAACAGAATAAAGGGAGCCCTGCTTTGGGGAATACTGAGTTCCACCGCTGTGGCTGTTGTCTGGGCATCCTACAGTTCCTGGGCAGCAGCAAGCCTCTATCCTGCAGGATTTTCACTTCCTTCCTCGCCTGTGTCTCTTCCTGCATCCATAGCACCTATCGCCCTTCACATGGATTTCCAGGGTTTGATTAACGTGGGTGCTCTAGGTGTAATCTTCGCCTTCCTCATGGTGGATTTCTTCGACACCCTCGGCACTGTTACGGGTCTAAGCGCGAAGGTTGGAGACCTTGATGAAAAGGGTAATATACCAGAGAAACCACTAACCAGAATGCTTCTTACAGATGCAATAGGAACAACATTTGGTGCATTAATTGGAACATCAACAGTAACCACATACATAGAGAGTGCCGCAGGTGTTGAGGAAGGCGGCCGCACAGGACTTACAAGCGTGGTTGTTGCCCTCCTTTTCACCATAGGGCTGTTTATCACACCTATCGTTGCTTTGGTACCCGCGGCAGCAACTGCCCCGGCATTGATCCTTGTGGGTCTCTTTATGCTTTCAAATATGAAGAACGTTAATTTCGATGACTATACAGAATACATTCCTGCATTTGTTACTCTAATAGTCATGCCTTTTACATACAGCATATCCAACGGCATCGGTGCTGGTATAATAACCTATGTACTCACAAAAATAGCAACTCGCAGATTCAAGGAGATTAGCCCCCTCATGTACATTCTGGCCATAGTCTTTGCCATATACTTCATCTGGCTCTACTGGCTCTAATCCCTTTTTCTTTATTTTTCTTTAATTTGGGGAGTGTATCTACGAAGTATGGCCTCTATGAAATCTGTACCGGCATATCCTGCCGCAATTACGCTGAGAAGATAGTTTCTGTTCACATTGCTTCCAAGAAGAAACACGGCGGCGAGAACACCTGCAGATGCTCCGATTATGAAACTGAGAACCATGCGACCCCAGTCAAACCATTCTCTGCTTCTCTTTCCTGGATTTTCCTCATACCTCTTTTTTAGTCCTATTGCAAAGCGCAGTCCCTGACCCGTGACACCCAGAAAGGCACCAAGAACCATATAAGATAAGGCAGTAAGAGCATCCATTTTTATCCCTGGATTATATGAATCTATGGCAATATAAGTTTTTTGTGCTCTTGGTAAAAATCGCTGATTAACACACCCGTGGCACCGGGTCACCCACTGGTCGTTCCATGAATCTGCGACCTCCGACTTCTGTTTCAACCACTACCTTGCCGGTATATTCTTGGATAACCTCTCCAATCATAGCCGCTTGGACGTATCCAGCCCTCCTCATGGCAGTTAGGGCATCCTCGGCATATTTTTTTGATACAGAGAATACCACTTTCCCCTCGTTGGCCATATGAAATGGGGATATACCGAGCATCTCTCCCATCGCATGAACTTCTTCCCTCATGGGCACTTTACTCTCCCATATCTTTATACCAACTTTAGATTTCTGCGCAATCTCGTTAAGTGCCTCGCTTAACCCCCCTCGAGTAGGGTCCTTCATTGCATGTATGTTTTCCCAGCCTATTTCCTGGGCTACGCTCTTCACGCATTTCCATACCGGCGAGACATCGCTTTTGAGCGTGGTGTCCAAAGATATGCCCTCACGGAGAGATAGAATTGCAAAACCGTGCTCTCCTATACCACCATTTATGAGAATTGCATCCCCCTCCCTTGCTCCAGAATCCCGGATTATCTTTTCGGCTCTTCCAACTCCGGCTGTGATTACAAATATACCTATCTTATCCTCTACTACCTTGGTATCCCCCGTGATTATGGGTACCGGCACCTCCCTGGAAACGGTGTCCATGGAATGAAGAATTTTTTCAAGAGTCTGGGTATCAAACCCTTCCTGGATTATAAGCGAGGTTGCAATTGCCAGTGGCTTGGCACCCATCACTACAAGATCATTCACGGTACCGCTGAGTGCGAGACGGCCTATATCCCCTCCTGGAAAGAAAAGAGGTTTTACCGTATGCCCATCAATTGTAAATATAAAATGCTCTCCAGCAACATCTATACTTGCACCATCATCGAGAGCATCAAGGGATACCGAGCCAGCACTTTTAAGTGTGAGATTCCTCAATATTACATTCTTTATTAATTCATCCATCAACTCTCCACCAGCACCATGCATCATAGTAAGTTTCATAATCGGGCATGGATATATAGCCTATTAAATTTGCTAATTCTCCAGAAGATATGCCACATAGGCCTGGCCAGCAGAGATTCCATTATCACCGCGAGGAATCTCATGGTTTACAAAAAATTTAAGGCCATAACTCTTCACCCTTTTCTCAATTTGCGAGGTTATAATGGAATTGTAAGCAACACCCCCGCTCAGACACACATTCTTTATACCTTTCTTCTCTGCACCCTCAATGGCTACAGTGGCCATTGCATCAGCGAGGGCCATATGAGCAGTCAAAGCAGCAGTATCCCGTTTCATATTCACAATTTGTGGAATTATTTCCCCCATATAAATCCGCCTCTGTCTCACGGGAACCTCTACATCTCGCACTGCTCCCCTTAGCGCCACGCTTTCAAGTTTCATGGCAGGCTCGCCTTCGTATGTTCTGCGATATGCCACACCAAGAAGCACAGAAATTGCATCTAAAAATCTGCCCGCTGAGGAAGATTGCGGGGTATTAATACCATTACCAACTTGCTTAAGAATAATCTCCATCTCCTTCTCGCCATGGGGCAGCATATTACGCCATCCTGGCACGTATTTCTCGAGAAAATCAATCACATTCTCACCACTTTTCACAAGCAATCCCACAAGGGCGCGAATAGGGTAGTAAGCAGCCAGATCTCCTCCAGGTAGGGAATAATAATCTATATGCCCATATCGCCTCATTTCTCCCGGCGAAAGAATAAGAACCTCTCCACCCCACACTGCACCATCATCACCATATCCAACACCATCCAGGGCTATACCTATTGCCTCCTGCAACTTATGCTCCAGCATCACAGAACCTATATGTGCAAAATGATGCTGTATCTTTAAGAGAGGAACACCCAGGGCTTCGCTCATCTCTGCGGCAAATTTCGAGGTAAGATATGTGGGATGCTTATCCGCTATTATGGCATCCCATGCGTCTATACGCAGAATCTTCTTAAAATGCTCCACGCTTCTTTTTATAAATTCAACAACCTCCAACTTAGATGCATTTCCCATATACTGGCTGGGATATATTTGACCTTTCTTTGTCATACTGAAAGAATTCATAAGTTCAGCGCCCATAGCAAGATATCTAGCCTTTGATGGAAACTCCAAAGGTAAGGGTACAAAACCACGGCTTCTTCTTACCAACGCTCTTCCATGCACAAATCTAACCACACTATCATCGGTACGGTTCACTATCCTTCTGTTATGCAACAGAAAATAATCTGCAATGCCCTGAAGTTCTTGAAAAGCCTTCTCGTTATCTATAACCATGGGCATATCCGGTCTGTTGGCAGAGGTCATCACATACACAGATGATGAAGAATAATGAAAAAGAAGGAGGTGTGTGCCCGCATAGGGGAGCATGAACCCTAAAGTATGGAGTCCAGGAGCAAGATTTTTAGGTAATTGGCAATTCTCTTTTTTTGTCAGAAGCACTATGGGCTTGCGATAGGACTTCAGTTCCTCCTCTTCTTCCTTGCTCACATGGGCATATTTTTTCACCGTTTCTATATTTCTGGCCATGAGGGCAAAGGGCTGCTGCTCCCTTCCCAATCTTCTGCGAAGTTTTGCCACAACATCTTCTTCTGTGGCATCACAGGCCAGATGAATGCCCCCGATTCCCTTAACTGCAACGATATAGCCTTCGTCTATAAGGTTAGCAGCATTTTTTATGGGATCGCCCGGGATTTTCTCTCTACCGGGGGTGTAAAGTGTATATTGTGGCCCACATCTTGCACAGCAAACCGGCTCTGCATGGTATCTCCGGTTCAGGGGATCCTCATACTCGTTTTTGCAGAAATTACACATCGGAAACTCCCGCATACTAGTGTTCTCCCTATCGTAGGGCAAGTCCTCTATAATGGTGAATCTAGGAC
Organism: DHVE2 group archaeon; assembly: GCA_015522955.1. GTDB lineage: Archaea > Thermoplasmatota > Thermoplasmata > Thermoplasmatales > Aciduliprofundaceae > S014-41. Next base: position 3,117 of record WALG01000155.1, on the reverse strand, counting down.
CACAATCGGTACATACAATGAATGGATAGAGATACCTTGGATTGGTGGGGTCAAAAAGCTCCTTGGCGCATTTATCACAGATACCTACATCGGGTGGAATTATAGAGAGTCCCTCACCCTCCCTTTTTTCACTCTTTTCAATCACAAACTCCTCATAATTCCCTGGGGATACATTTTCTATATGTATATGAGAAATCTTTGCAAGGGGTGGTGATTCTCTGCGAAGTTTATCTACAAACTCATTTATTTTTCCTTCACTGCCTTCTAGAAATATTTCCACTCCCCCATCCCCGATATTCTTCACATACCCCTTCAATCCCAAAGATACTGCAGTTCGGTAAACAAAGGGTCTGAACCCCACGCCCTGAACCACACCACTAACCGTGAGGAGATAGGATACCATGACATCACCTGTAGAGTGAGCCATATTTATAAAAAATCTGACACGTGCCCTCATACGAGACCATACAAGGGCCCACCGGATTGCGAGGAGTGCAAACCCGACCAAATAGCGGACATTCGGTGGGAAGTATCAAACCCCTCAAAACTTCTCCACATCTGCAGCCTCGCTCCAGATCCGGAAGTTCTGGTACCTCCACAGGATAATATGTTCGAATCTCGTATTCTTCGTATTCTTTTCGGAGAAATAATCCGCTACGTTCTATAACTCCCAGAGCCCTCCATTTTGCATCTCGAACCTCAAAAAATTTCTCTATGCTTCTCTGCGCAGATTCATTGCCTTTGTACTTCACAACTCTAGTATACTCATTTTTCACTTCCTTCTCTCCATTTTTATACATCTTGAGAAGCATATAAACGGATAAAAGTACATCTAAGGGCTCAAATCCCGAAACCACCTGGGGTATTCCGTAATTCTCGGTAAGATACTCCCAGCCCCTCACTCCGATTATGGCAGACACGTGCCCAGGAGTTATTAGACCATCAATCTCGGTACCCTGTGCCAGAAGAAATTCTACAGCAGGTGGTGTGAGCCTGTGCACAGAATAAATTTTGAAATTTTTGATGTCCTGAGAAGACACTTCCTCCAAGATTCCCGCGGTGGGTGCGGTTGTAGTCTCAAATCCTGGCGAGAAATGAACCACCATCTTATCTTTCTCTTTAAGAGCCATTTTATACGCGTCATAAATGGAATAGACTATCCTGACATCGCGACCCCCTGCCTTAAAATCTGCAAAACTACCTTTCGGTGTGGGGATTCTGTACATATCCCCGAAGGTGGTGATAACTATATTTTTCGCAACTTTTGCGATTTCCATCATGGCCACTATGTCCTCAACAGGGGTTATACAAACGGGACATCCAGGACCTGCAAGAATTTGCACATTCTGTGGAAGCATGGCACGTAAACCGTATCTCGTGATAGTATCCTCGTGGGTACCACACACATCCATAAATTTCACAACACCATCTATATTCCTGACCTCTTTAAATATCGCTTTGAGAATCTTTTTCGCAGTGCTGCTATCTCTCCACTCCCCAATCATTCATCATCCTCTCCATGGTCAAGGTCTTCGAGAGATTCTGATTCAAAAATTTCATTCCATGCCTCAATACTTTTTTCCGCCGCTCCTTCATCCATTTTCTCAATGGCAAATCCGGTATGCACAATAACATAATCTCCAACTTTCACATCGGGCAGAAAATCCACCCTGGCCTCCTTTCTCACTCCCCCATAATCCACAATGGCAACAGTGCCACGGATTTCCACGATTTTTCCAGGTATGGCAAGACACATACTTGAAGATTGCATTACCATTAATAAATATTGCGGTATTCGTAAAAAAAATACGAGAATCGTATAAAATCTCAGGACTGCATCGCTATGTAGGCGAAAACCTTGGCGTCCTCCACTAGATTTTCGATTCTGCAGAACTCGTTTGGCTGATGCTCGACCTCATCGGCGGTCATCCATACAACCGCAGGCACACCTATTCTTCGGAATGCTGCTGCAACAGTGCCACCACCAATGCCTCCAGGCACAGGTTCTATACCACGCAACTCCTTGAGTGCTTTAATAAGTCTTTGCACAATCTCACTATTTACCTCCGTAGGCGGTGCCACATCAGACCTTGATACCACCTCAATCTCTATACGCACACCAAATTCCTCCTCAAAGAGAGATGCAATACGTCTCATATCCTCTAGAATATCATCGAGGCTGTAACCCGGAATAACTCTAAAATCAAAGTAAAATACATCTTTTCCGGGGATTGTGTTAATATTACCCACATTGGCATCCTTCTTTGTCATTTCAAATGTGGACTCTGGAGGCGCGAAAAGAGTATTCCTCTTCCCATACTTCCCATGCAGGAACTCATCCACAAGCAACGCATATTTCATGGCAACTCTGTGAGCATTTATACCCGTCTGGGGCACGGAAGCGTGGGTCTGTTTTCCAATAGTGGTTATTTTGAGCCACATTGAACTTTTTTCAGCAATTTCTATAAATGAGCCATCCTCATTGCCTCCATCCGGCACTATGACAAGATCATTTCTCTTAAATAATCCCTTGTCCATAAGGTAATCTACTCCGTACTGGCTTCCGGCCTCTTCATCGGATACGTACACAAGACCCACATTAATTTTTGGCTTCATTCCAAGGTCAAGAATAGCCCTGGCTGCAAAATAAGAGGTCACTATGGCCTGCCCATCATCTAACGTGCCACGCCCATATACCTTACCATCCTCCACCACAGGGTCATAGGGGTCATGCTTCCAGAGAGATAAGTCTCCTTCAGGTACCGTATCCATATGTCCTATGATCCAGAGGGTTCTGTTTCTGTTCTCCCCGTAGATGATACCCACAAGATTCGGGCGCTTGAGTCCATTTTTATCCACGGCATCATATCTCTTAACTTCATCGCAGATCTCTTTCAATTTTCTCTCCAGGAATTCGGCTCTTTTCTCTTCACCCTCACCACCAAATGCAGGATTTACAGCCTTGATTCTAATCATATCCACCATGAAGTCCACCATCTCATCCCTGAGTTCCTCAACCTTTTTTAAAACATTTTGCACAGTCATAGAGAAGGAGAGTTCATGCACAATGATAAATTTTTCCATTTAATATTTTGCAAAACGAAATTATTTATTCAT
>WALG01000154.1 GCA_015522955.1 DHVE2 group archaeon | reverse complement strand
CTTTTTACAATGTGCTAACAGCGGTGATTTTGCTATCCATAGTTGGGATTTACTATGGATATTTGCTACACCTGAGGAAACAACGGAAACTTTTCAGTGGAACACCACCGCTTTACATAAAAATTCTTGTTAAAAACAAACTCACCAAACTTCAGAGATTGACATTAATTTTCCCCGATAGATACCTCAGATTCATGGAAACTGGAGATGAGAAATATCTGGAGGATGAGAGGAATGGAGAATGAGAAAAAGAAAAAAGCGTATTTTCGGCGAAGAATGGCTCTTGCTTTAATTGAGATCATAATAATAGAAGACCTCTTTTTCCTCGCTATCTCCACAACTCTTATCAACCTCCTGATTCTCTATTTTATAGGTGTGGTGACGATTTTTCTCTTGGCATATATCGATTACCGAATTGAGCGGAGATACAGAAAAATAGAGGCGAGGTTCTGGAGATATGGAAAAATCTCGCTCCTTTTGCTTGCAGTATTTACGATACAGATTATCTTTGCCCTTCTCTTCCACAGGGTGCATTTAAATCTATGGCTCCAACTCCTCCTCCTCAACTCCCTATTTCCCGTGCTGTTGTTCATCGTCTACGAAACTCCTGCGGCTAAAAAACTTGCGAGGAAGGGAAGAAAATTGGAAAATCCCCTGAAGGAAATGGTGAAGAAACTGAAAAATAAAATGGGCATAGAGGACGTGGAAGTTTATGTTCTCCCCATGGATGATATGAAAATGGCCAACGCCCTGCAAATCGGCGCCAGGGGGAGATATGTGTTCATATCCTCCTATCTTCTGAAGAATCTGAGTTGCGAGGAGAATCTTGCAGTTATGGCTCATGAATTCTCTCATATAAAACACAGGCATGTTAGAAAAAGCGCCATTTTTCTCTTTGTCCCACTGTGGTTTGCACTTAATCTTTTTCTCCTTGCCCCTCTCTTTGGCCTGTCCAAGGATAACACGCTCTTGCTTCAAATTGCAATTCTCTGGATTCCCATTGTTCTCAACATAACATTCTTCCCCATACTGCGAAGAAAATTTGAAATCCAGGCGGATGCGGATGCTGCAAGATACGTGGGCAAGGATGCCGTAATTTCTGCGCTGAAAAAGTTGGGTGAGTTATCCCTTATGCCTGAAAAAGTTTCCAGGTTTTGGGGATTCTCACATCCATCAATATCTCAAAGAATAGAGAATGTGAGAAAATTGAGCCAGGTGAGGAAGAGTGCTGGGAAATAAGAGGAGGGATTTTGCCGAAGAAATACTCTCTGTGATAATACTGGATGTGCTCACAGGTTTCCTGCTTGGAACTACGAAAGAAGGAGGTCTCACAGATGCCAGGGACTATTTCATGGCATTCTTTGTTCCTCTGCTCATATATTTCCCCGCCATAAGACTATTCAGATACGCATTCGTTTATCGTGCCTACGTGGTTCTTTACTCTATTTGCTCTTTCTTCATCATTGTTCTGCTTTTCGTGGGCGTAGAGTTCTCTCAGAATGTTAGAGAGACCCCCTCTCGAACAACAGGCTCACTGACCTATTTCTTAATAATCCTGACAGCAACGATAATTTACACAATATACATTCTGCTCCAGAGAAAAAGGGGTTTATTTAAGAAAACGGTGCCACCAGAGAGGATACAGGTTCTGAGAGCAACTCTCACCTGTAAAGAGAAATTTACATTAATTATCCCCGATAGATACATCAGATTCCTTGAGACGGGAGATAAAGGATATCTTGAAAGATGAGTTAATGTTGCAATTCTAAAAATTTTTCTATGATGTCCCCTATTCTGCTCTGTGAAAAGGAAAATTAACGATATAGATATGCGACGATGGAAGGAGTATGGCGAGATACTCACGGATTCATGGTGGTATTTTCCTTCCCGTGACAACTCTGGAATGCACACGCCTGAGTATCACGGTAACTTCATACCGCAGATTCCTCGTCAGGCAATGCTGCGATTTACAAGGCGAGGAGAATGGGTTCTGGACACCTTTGCGGGACTTGGCACCACACTCATTGAAGGTCGGCGCTTGGGCAGAAATGCCGTGGGCATTGAACTGAATCCCGAGATTGCAAAGAAAGCAAGGGAACTTGTTGATAACGAGGAGAATCCATACGGAGTGAGTACGAAAATTGTGGTGGGAGATTCCACAGTGGATGAAACTTATCGCAGTTTACCAAATTTTCAACTGGTAATTATGCATCCACCATACTGGGATATAATAAAGTTCTCAGAAGATAAGCGAGACCTGTGCAATGCCACGTCTCTTCGAGATTTTCTGGACGCTATGGGCCAGGCTACGAAACTCGCGGTTGAGCATCTTGAACCCGAAAGATACCTTGTACTGGTAATTGGAGATAAATACTCCCGTGGAAAGTGGATACCTCTTGGATTCTACACAATGCAAGTAATTATGCAACACGGTCTCATGCTGAAGAGTATAGTGGTAAAGAATATAGAGGAGAATCGTGGAAAAAGGGGTCAAAGGGCCCTGTGGAGATATAGGGCATTGCTGCATGGTTATTACGTTTTTAAGCATGAATATGTGATGTTTTTTCAAAAGAAATGAGTCCCGGCTCCCGGATTCGAACCGGGGACCTGCGGATCTCTGCTGAGCGGCGTTTATGTCCACCCTGGACATATCCCAACTACAGTCCGCCGCTCTAGCCAGACTGAGCTAAGCCGGGTCTAAGAGGTGAAATAGAGAATTAATATTTAAGAGTTTCACTTCTTGAAAATGGGAGTCTCACGAAGCCAGTTTATATCGCTGATATATAGATCCCTTATGTCTCTGAGTCCAAGCGTGATCATGGCCAAACGCTCTAAGCCCAGACCCCATGCAAGCACGGGGTACTTTATTCCCAGGGGCTCTGTTACCTCTGGTCGGAATATACCTGCACCGCCCAGTTCAAGCCATTCCCCGTTGTAATGAACCTCCACCTCTAAACTTGGCTCCGTATATGGAAAATATGATGGCCGAAACCTTATGCGTGGAAATCCCATGAGAGTGTAGAACTCCTTCAGTATTCCCAGAAGCATACGGAAGTTTGCATCTCTGCCCATGTAGATTCCTTCAATCTGTGTGAATTCAGGCAGATGCGTAGAATCCATATTTTCACGTCGGAAAACACGGCCAATAGAGAACATACGCACGGGTGGCTCACGATGTTGGTAGAGATATTTTATTGAATTTACAGTGGTATGTGTTCTCAGCATAACCTTCATTGCCTTCTTCTCGCTCCACCGATAGCCCCAGCCCTTTGAGATGCCTCCTCCATTTTCGTGCATCTCGCGGATCTTGGTCAGATATTCTCTATCTTTAATCTCTATTTTCTCAGGAATCTTTAGATAAAAGGTATCCTGCAGTTCTCTGGCTGGGTGATCCTGGGGGATAAATAGCGAGTCCATGTCCCAGAATGCGTTGACTACATAGTC
>WALG01000153.1 GCA_015522955.1 DHVE2 group archaeon | reverse complement strand
TTTTTTATCTTTTCAATATCCTGCAGATACCGAACACCAACAACACTTTCCTGACTGTATGTTCCACTATATTTCGGTATTTTGGCATCAGCTCCGGTGGCAATAAGGAGTTTATCGTATGGAAATTCCTGCCCATTTTCTGTTTTTATAGTTTTACTCTCGGTATCTACAGAAATTACAGCACTATTCAACAAAATATCACTACTATCTACTTCAAAAAACATATTCTTTTTCACATCCTCAGAGGAAATAAGATATGGAAGCAGCATTTTAGCATATGGGAGAATTTTTTCCTTTGAAATAACCTTAACATCAGCATCCTTCGCATACTTTTTTATCTCCTTATAAGCGGTGGCGGCAGCAATGCTGCCGCCTACTATTACATACTTCATGCCAAATCCTCTATCTCCAATTCTTTAAGTTTTTCTTTTGTGGGAATACCATTTTCATCCCAGCCTCTTACTTTATAATAGTCACTAAGCATCTTATCAAGTTGTTCAACCTCTCCCTTTGATGGACCTGTTTGAATGGGTTCTTTTAGCATTCTAGGTGGTAGAGTATCATCCTTTTTTGTAAAACCAGCTTTAATGTTGAACAGTCTCTCCATATTCCAGATGCGCTCACCGATCCTCATAAACTCAGTTTCGTCACATTCAAAGCCCGTAGCTGCAGAATAAAGTTCTGCGATATTTTTGCCTATAAGTCCAAATGTTGTAAACAAGCAGATACCCGTAGAATCCAAAGCGGCTGTCAAATCTTGAAATGTTTTAGCCAGTTCTGCTTTTCCCTCATATTTTAACCTATCTACATTTCCTAATACTTCAGCTGCGACTGTATATCCTCTAACATGGCAAGCACCCCTGTTGCTGGTTGCATATTCCAAGCCTATACCTTTAATTGCCCTTGGATCATAAGCCGGGAACTCCTGTTTTTTAACACTCATGGAGAATTCAGGATGTCCGTAGTATTCCGCCAATCTGTAAGATCCTTGCGCAAGCAATCTTCCAAATTCAGTATTCTGCTCCCCCATTAGTCTTATTGATTCCACGAGAGCATCAGGTGAACCAAATTTAAGTTCAAATGGTACATCTTCTTTCGGTATATATCCGCTTTCGTAGAGATCCATTGCACATGCAACGGTAGAGCCGGCTGAAATCGTGTCAAGTCCATATCTATCACATAGATAGTTTGCCATAACAATAGCATTCAGATCAGAGACACCGCACATAGCTCCAAATGCCCATATCGATTCATACTCAGGACCTGTGCCATGTTCACCCTTATATTTTCCATCCCTTATTTCTGTTACCCTTCCACAGGCAATAGGACAACTGTCACAACCCTCATTTCTCACAAGATTCTTCTTTGTAAGCATCTCTCCACTTATTTTTTCAGCCTCCGGAAAGTATGCATCATGCGCATTCCTCGTAGGCAGCCCACCTACACCATTGATAACATTTACAAGCATTGCAGTTCCGTATTTTGCACCACCTCCACCTGAAAATGCATCCTTACTTAAAATATCTCTGGTTTTATAACAAGCCTTCAAAAATGCATCTTTATCCGCAACCTTGACGCCCAAATAGCCTCTGACAACAATACCTTTTAAATTTTTAGAGCCTACAACAGCACCAACTCCAGTTCTTCCAGCAGCCCTGTGTCCATCAAACATTACATTAGCAATTAACGATAGTTTCTCTCCCGCAGGTCCTATTTCCATTGTACGAGCTTCAGGATGCGTCTCTTTTTTCATAATTTCATCTGTTTCGTTTGTGTATTTCCCCCAAAGATGTTCTGCACTCCTTAACTCTATTCCATTTTTATTTATCCATAAATATACCGGATTTGGGGCTTTTCCCTCAATAATAACTGCATCAAACCCAGCGCGTTTCAATTCTGGACCGAAATGCCCACCTGAGTTAGAACAAGCAATAGCACCATTTAGTGCACCCTTTGTTATAACCATAACACGGCCTGATGAGGGTGCCATGGTTGAGCAAAGGGGTCCAGTTGCTATTACAACCTTGTTATCCTCAGAAAGTGGGTCAATTTTAGGGTCAACCTCTTCCATTATAATACGTGTGCCATATCCACGTCCACCTATATATTTTCTAGCCCAAGAGTCATTTATATTTTCAATATCAATGCTCCCATTTGTAAGATTAACTCGTAAAATCTTGCCCATATATCCACCCTTTATCATGATGTATCACCTCCTGCAGATACAATCTCTTTGTAATAGACGGCATTTCTATGCTGTTTGTCCAAAACCACATCCTCTACCTCAACAAATTTCAAAGCTTTTGCTTGACACACTTTTACACACTCCGGGTCTCCACCGCACAAATCACACTTTATTATCTTCTCTCCCGTATGATCTAGTTTAATGGATCCCCACGGACAGGCAATAACACACTGCTTACAGACTATGCACTTATTTGGATCATACTCAACAACCCCAGTTTCTCTGTTTTTTGTCAAGGCATGAGTCGGGCATACACCTACGCAGTAGGCATCTTCACACTGAGTACATACAGATGGAATAAAAACAAAATCATCTAAAAATTCGTTAATGTGTATCCTTGAGTCCAACGGATTGAACTCACCTGTGTGTGCAAATGAACAGGCATATTCACAGGCTCTGCACCCCGTACATTTGCTTATATCAATACTTAAAAGTTTCATGCTTACACCACCTTTCACCATTTACTATTACAAAGCCTTTCATTTGAATCACCAGTCGATAGTAATGTAAAATATGATATTTAAGTTTTCTCTATGAGTATCTAGGGGTATAATGTGCTTTGATTATACATACATATCCTCCATATAAAAAAGTGGCAGAGAAAAATAGAACTAACTCCAGAATTTTTATATAGTATATGTCATAAATTTCAGGTAAAGGGCAGGTCGGGATTCGAACCCGAGTAGACGGGATCTGCAGTCCCGCGCATAACCTCTCTGCCACCTGCCCATATTTTCTGAGCGGTTTATAATTCAAACTTCTTTTTATTCTCTGGAGTATCTTCCATTAAGGCATAATACTCAGAGGAATTTAATCTTTTTCCCTTTTCCTCTACTTCTTTAAAGTCACCTACTAAATGAGAGAGATAGAATTTGACGACCTCTTCCATGAAATTGCTCCGGGAGAGATTGCCTTTATATTGCCCAATCAAAGCATCAACTTCTTGAACATTATAATTTTATATGATTCCCTCTTTAATTTTTCCAAAGAAGGATAGTGGTAACATTTACATTCCATAATAACGAAAACGTTAAATATCGTGTAAATATACACCGAGTGGTGACGGCCATAGCGGTGGGGAAACACCCGGTCTCATCCCGAACCCGGCAGTTAAGCCCACCTGCGTACCGTGTGCGTACTGGGATGCGCGAGCTCCCGGAAAGCACGGCTCGCTGTCACCATTCCTTTAACTCTTTGTATCGCCAATTTTTTTAGGCCAAACGTTTTTATTTTTAGATAGTATGCTCATCTTCATGCGCGGAAGGTTCAGGAGTGAGTGTGTTTGGCTTTCGTGAAATATGCGTAAAAGGAATTCCTTTGCTCTTCTGCGCACAGTTTTTGGAGGTGAAAAAATGGAGATGAAGAGCGTTTTAGATGTGGATGAATTGCCAAAGAGATGGTACAATATACTGCCAGATTTACCGGAACCCCTGCCTCCTCCACTGGACCCAGAAACGGAGGAACCTGCAAGTCCAGAAAAACTGGAGAGAATATTTGCAAGTGAACTGGTAAAGCAGGAAATGTCCATGGAAAATTTTATGGATATTCCAGAGGAAATCAGAGAGATTTATCTAAAAATTGGGAGACCTACCCCTGTGTTCAGAGCAACAAATCTTGAAAGAGCATTGAACACTCCGGCAAAGATATATTTCAAATATGAGGGAGATACAATCACGGGAAGTCACAAGATAAACACGGCAGTTGCTCAGGCATACTACGCCAAAAAACAGGGAATCGAGAGACTGGTAACCGAGACAGGTGCTGGACAGTGGGGCACCGCTCTCTCTGTGGCCGGCTCTCTCCTTGGTCTAAAGATTCGTGTTTACATGGCAAGAGCCAGTTATATTCAGAAGCCATACAGGAAAATTCTGATGAATGTATACGGCGCAGAGGTCTATCCCTCCCCAAGTGATAGAACTGAAGTTGGGCGGAGATTTCTAAAAGATGACCCCGAGCATCCTGGAGGCTTAGGGATAGCAATCAGTGAGGCAATAGAGGATGTGCTTAAGGATGAGAAAGCCCGATATTCCCTTGGAAGCGTGCTAAATCATGTTCTCATGCACCAGACTGTCATAGGCCATGAGACAAAACTCCAGATGGAGAAAATAGGTGAAAATGTAGACATCCTGGTGGGCTGCGTGGGTGGAGGAAGTAATTTCGGAGGCTTCATATATCCCTTTGTACGAGATGCGCTTCGTGGAAAGGAAAACTATGAATTCTACGCTGTAGAATCTAAGGCTGCTCCCAGCATGACCCAAGGGCTTTATACCTACGATTACGGAGATAGTGGAAGACTAACTCCCAAGATTAAGATGCACACCCTTGGCCATACCTACTATGTACCACCCATCCATGCAGGAGGACTAAGATACCACGGTCTTGCACCCACGTTGAGTATTCTGATAAACCATGGAATTGTGAAACCCGTTTCCTATCATCAGAGAGAAGTATTTGACGCAGCAATCCTGTTTGCACAGAGTGAGGGAATAGTCCCTGCTCCCGAAAGTGCACATGCAATTAAAGGTGTAATAGATCTGGC
>WALG01000152.1 GCA_015522955.1 DHVE2 group archaeon | reverse complement strand
TCTGTAAAGTTTTTAAATAATACATTTCTATTCTGGAATCCATGATTGACGGTATATACTCTCGATTGAAAAACGAGCAGGTGCGAAGGGCAGTGGAGATTCAGAGTGCGATACGCATGGAAATGAAAAGATTCCTGCATGAGAGGGGCTTTGTGGAGATACCCCCTGTGATAATATCTCCGCTTACTGACCCGCTCAGGCATGAAACATATGAAGCGCACATTAATTATTACGGCCACAGATACTCGCTTACCAAGAGCATGATATTTCACAAGCAACTTGCATTGCTCTCACTGAATAAAATATTCTCCTTCTCCCCAAACATAAGACTTGAACCACTGGAAAGGAGAGAAACTGGAAGGCATCTTGCCGAGTTTACCCAACTGGATCTGGAGATTAGAGATGCTACAAGAGAAGATGTTATGAGCCTGGTTGAGGACATGCTTGTCCATATCTTATCCTCCCTGCGAAAAAAGTATGATGTGGAGGCAGGGGTACCCAAAAAACCCTTTGAGAGGATAACCTTTGCAGAAGTATACAGGAGGTATGGGGAGGACTTTGAAACCCTGCTTTCTAAGGAGAAAAAGGAGCCTTTCTGGATCATAGATATGCCCATTCACAGCAGGGAATTTTACGATTACGAATACAAGCCAGGAGTGCTGCGGGATATGGATCTCATATATCCCATGGGCTTTGGAGAGGCCGCCTCCGGGGGCGAGAGAGAGCATCAGTATGAAAGAATTGTGGACAGAATAAGAAGGGGTGGCTACCATCTTGAAGATTTCTCCATCTATCTGGAGTTTGCAAAGAGAGGATTGCCATCCTCTGCAGGTATTGGAATAGGAATAGAGAGATTAACAAGGTACGTATGCTCTCTGGATTCTGTGGAAGATGCAACCCTGTTTCCAAAGGTCATCGGAGAGTTCAGTATCTAACATGTCTCCTTGATGCTCTCGAAGACCACAAGGGTCTCTGTTTTCTCCACTCCCTTTATTTCTCTTATTTTCCTTACAATGACATCTCTCAGAACATCCATGTTCTCCGTTCTGACCTTGACAAGGATATCCCACTCACCCGTTATGATATCTACTCCGTAAACACGGTCTATCTGTGCAATCTCCCTAGCTACCTCCTCTTGAGTACGCAGAGAACGAGGATCAAAATTTATAAGAAGATAAGCGCATACATCAAGACCCAGTTTTTTGTAATCCGGAAGTATTGTGAATTTTTTTATGATCCCTTCGTTTTTCATTCTCTTCATTCTTTCGTACACTGTGGAATGGGGTATATTCAATTGCTTGGCTATTTCCTTGATAAATGCCCTGCTGTTCTCCCGAAGGTAATTGAATATTTTCCAATCTTTCGAGTCCATAGTTGTGGTATATCCCACCAATTTATAAACTTTTCCACAGATATTCAGATTTTTGAATACTAAAAATCTATTTTACATAAAATTATAGATGTTATTAATTTCCATCCTTCTCGCACACATTTTCTCTCTGGAATGAGGAAAAATTTATTTAAATGCTCCAATATTGCCAGTGTATGAATTTCGCATCCATTGAACGCAAGTGGCAGAGAAGATGGCAGGAGGACAGGGTATTCGAGCCTACAATAGAGGAAGGCAGAAAGAAGTTTTTTCTCACGGTGCCCTATCCATATATGTCGGGCTCTCTTCATATTGGCCATGGGAGAACTTTTACCATGGGCGACATAATTGCAAGATTTAAAAGGTTGCAGGGCTACAATGTACTGTTTCCCATGGCATTTCATGTTACCGGTACACCTGTACTTGCAATAGCCGATGCAATAAGGGTGGGGGACCAGAGAGTCATTAATCTTTACAAAGAATATGTGAGAATATACGAAGATGATGAATCAAAAGTAGATGCCATAGTCCGCTCCTTTGCAGAGCCTGAAAATATTGCCCGGTATTTTGCAGATAAAACACAGCGTGATTTTATAGGCATGGGATATAGCATAGACTGGCGCAGAAAATTTCACACTGCAGAGCCCATATACAATAAATTTGTAGAGTGGCAATTCAAAAAATTGTATTCTCTGGGTCTCATAAAGAAGGGGGAGTACCCTATCACATACAGTCCCATGGATGGAAACCCCGTGGGTGAGGACGATATCGAGGATGGCGATATCAACAAAGTTACCATAATGGAATTCACCGCCATAAAATTTGAATTTGAAGATGGGTACCTTGTGGCTGCTACCCTGAGGCCTGAGACTATATTTGGAGTTACGAATCTCTGGATACATCCTGAGGCTACATATTGCAGGGTACAGGTGGGTAACGAGGTATGGTATATCTCCAAGGAGGCTGCTGAGAAACTTCAGTATCAGAAAAGGGAGATTAAAATAGGGGAATGTATGAAAGGCACGTATTTTGTGGGAAAATACGTGAAGGAGCCTGTAGAGAGAAGAGATATACCCGTGCTTCCTGCAGATTTTGTAGATCCCGATAATGCCACAGGAGTGGTCTATTCTGTACCTGCCCATGCACCCTACGATTATCAGGCCCTTGCGGATATAAAAAAAGATAGGAATTATCTTCAAAAATTTGGGGTCACGCCTGAGATTGTGGAAAAAATCGAACCCATTAAGATAATTGATATTGAGAACTACGATATACCCGCCAGAGATATATGTATGAAAATGGGAATAACCAACCAGAGAGATCCTCGCCTCGAGGAGGCCACGCAGATTGTGTATAAAGATGAATTCTACAGCGGGATACTCAATGAAAAATGCGGTAAATTTGCAGGCATAAGAATCAATGATATAAAGGATGAGGTCAGGGGATGGTTGATGGAAATTGGAAGGGCTGATATATTTTATGAAACGTCAAGAAAGGCAGTTACGCGTAACGGTCATAAAGTCATCGTGGCAGTGATTCAGGATCAGTGGTTTATAGATTACACGCCCTCCTGGTGGAAGGAACGTGGTCACAAACTTGTGGATCAGATGCTTTTCTACCCTGCCAAATATCGAGATATGATGCATGGGATAATTGACTGGCTTGAGAAACGGCCCTGTGCAAGAAAGCGTGGTCTGGGAACCAGATTCCCCTGGAATAGAGAATGGATAATAGAGAGCCTCAGCGATTCCACAATCTACATGGCATTCTACACCATTGCCCATATAATACGTAGAGAGAACATTCCGGCGGAGAGTCTTACGGAGGAGTTCTTTGACTACGTGTATCTCGGAAAAGGCACTGCGAAGGATGTAGCCCGCAGCACAGGTATAAAGGAGAAAATTGTAGAAGAGATGCGGAGAGAGTTCCTATACTGGTACCCCAATGACCAGCGCCATACCGCGCCTCCTCACCTGAGCAATCACCTGGCATTCTTTATAATGCACCATGCTGCCATATTTCCGGAAAAGCACTGGCCCCGTGGAATAACTCTAAATGGACTGATGATTCGCGAGGGAGCCAAGATATCCAAAAGCAAGGGCAACGTGATACCCCTGGCCCACGTTGCGGACAGATACGGAGTGGACCTTTTCAGACTCTACTGCGCAGTCAATGCGGATATGGACAGTGTGGTGGACTGGAGAGAGAGCGAGATTGCAGCGCTACGCAGGAGATTCAACAATTTCGTTGCGCTCATGGAAGAGAGTGTGGAGGCCGAGCCCCCTGAAACACTTGGATACGAGGATAAATGGCTTCTCTCCAAGTTCTATCGCAGATTAAAGGAGAGCACAAATCTTTTTGCCTCTCTTAAAATACGGGATGCCACCATAAATATGCTGTTCCACTTTATGAACGATGTAAAGGAGTACGAGAACATGGTGGGGCCCGAAAGAAGACGCAAACTGGTTAGGATGATAATGGAGCCATGGCTTCTATTTTTGTCTCCCGTGATACCACATATATGTGAGGAATACTGGCATAGACTGGGTCACGACACATACGTCTCATTGGAAACCCTGCCCGAGATTAGAGAAGAATATATAGACGATACAATCGAGATGGAAAAGGAGTATGTAGACTCGCTGCTTTTGGATATTCAGGAAATTCTCAGGGTATCAAAAATAAGTCCTAAAGATATCTATATATACACTGCAGAGCCCTGGAAATGGGAGATATTCCGTGCCATAAAAGATGTATCTCCCAAAGATGCTGTTCGAACTGCCATGAAAATAAGAAAGGATAAGAGCACCATGGAACTTGTGAAGCGTCTGCTCAAAGAGAAAATGAAATATTATGAAATGGACGAAGTTAAGGTTCTTGAAAGAGAGAAAGAAAGAATTGAGAAGAGAATAAATGCCACGCTGCATATCAATGCAGACTACGATCCCAAGAATAAACAAAGATACGCATTGCCTCTCAAGCCTGCAATATACATAGAGTGACCTACTCCCCGCACTAAAGTGCGAGGCTCCTCCCGTCGCACACTGATATTTCCATTTTTGGCACAATGTTCAATGCGGGAGTTCGGGCAGGGTCACTTCTGCCCCCGCTCCCCAGCATATAGCCGAAGAGCCTGTTGCTTATTCGCAGAGTAGAGTCTGATATCTTTTTCTCCTCTTAAAAACCTCCGAAGATTTTCACACTCCTCACTTAGCAATCTCTCTTTGATTTTCGTTAACCTGATTATTCCGCACTTAATCACTTTTTGAATCTTCATACTCCAGCCCTTTTCTTATCAGAATTGTGTATGCCATGTACATCTTTAACCCGTGCTTTTTTGCGTATTCTTTCACTCTCTTCTGATCTTCTTCCGTTAATACTGTATCTATTCTCATACATATATACATACAGATACTGACACTTAAATCTCTCGTTAATTATCCCACTCGCCTCCCCTTCTGTATCCCCGCATTGAAAGCGAGGCTTTAGAAGCAACATTTCTATAAAAGATAGAAAGAAACTTATTGAAATCTCGCATATAGAAAATTTAGAGATGGCGTTTGCACCTCTCTCCCAAACACTAAAAATTCCGGAAGAATAAGAGAGTTGCTGCTCTGGGTATCCGGTGCGGCCAGCATTTCCTGTTGCGGATAAATCTCTATAGGCATCTTCCATATCATGCTCATCCGATTACTTATTCTCTTTCCGTCTATGAACTGAATCATTGCCGGTATACTTGTCTTTTCATCACTCTTTTGATAGATATTTCTATTTCCGGAAGCACTTATAGATTTATTATTTTCAGAGGACTTTGAAGATGCATCATACTGTGCCTGTTGTCCTTCCGGATTTGCCTGTGTTGTTGTATGCCATAACGTATTTCCTGCATTCACCTGCAAAGTGGGTGCATATCCCTCGCCATAGACCTCAACATCATCGATGAATACACCTGCGGGATCAGCAGAAGTATTATATGTAGGATAGTCTGTATTATTAGTAACTACTCGGAATCTGATTTCTATAGTCTCTCCTGCCCAGCCACTAAGATCGCAGTTTATCCTCATAAGGGTAGTAGAATTAACCC